>JABDPD010000440.1 GCA_013042895.1 Boseongicola sp.
CGATCGACTTGATCGACTTGAAACCGTACTTCCACGGCACGACGAGACGCATCGGGGCACCGTTCTGGTTTGGCAGCGGCTCATCATATAGCCCGGTCGCCATAATAGTAAGCGGATGCATGGCCTCACTGATCGTCAGACCCTCGCGGTAAGGCCAATCCAAAGTGGGCCGACGTTGCCCCACCATCTCTTCAGGGCGAACGAGAGTTTCAAAGGCCACATATTTTGCGGAAGATTGAACGCCCACGCGCTTCAGCAAATCCGCCAGCTCGAACCCGACCCAGGGTACAACCATCGTCCACGCCTCAACGCAACGAAAACGGTAAATGCGCTCCTCAAGGCTGATGCCCTTGGTTAGGTCTGCAAGATCATAGTTGCCCGGCTTGTCGACCAAGCCATCTACTTTGACAGTCCACGGATCAGTGGTCAGAGCGCCCGCATTGCGCTTTGGATCGTCCTTGCCGGTGCCGAACTCATAAAAGTTGTTGTAGCTGGTGATGTCCTCATACATGTTCAGCTCGAGCCCGCGGCCATAACTGGTCTTACGTGCTCCAAGGCTCGCCATCGCCGGACCTGCAATCGAGCCCAGTGCCAAAGCACCGGCCCCCGCCATAATCTGACGTCGGTTCTTGTAGTCCGATTTCGGCGTCACGTCAGACCACTTCAGATCACTCTTATATCGTCCGGCCATATCTTTATCTCCGTTTGTTCGCTTGCCCATAACATGAGCGAGCAGAATGCGTTCGGCAATTCCCCTCACAACACTGTGCTTAAGAGCCATCCTGTTGAAACATGGTTACAAAATGCAGGTTTTGTCTCACGCGGAATAACAGAACCGTGAGTGGACTTCGAAAAAACCCGTGGCTTAGTGCTGCGGCACGCTGGATCAAGATCAGAAAAGATTCTTTCTTGGTGATCTGCCCCCGAAACCGCCCCGTAGAAAACCCCGATGTCACAAACGACATTCACCTTTTTTGAAAACGGGAGACTACAATGCTTCGTAAGACACTTTTGACAACAGTCGCTGCAACACTTGTCGCAGGCACAGCTTTCGCTGGCGGCATGAAGAAAGACATCGTTGACACAGCCGTGAACGCTGGTTCGTTCGAAACCCTCGTCGCCGCTGTTCAGGCCGCTGGCCTCGTCGACACCCTGAAAGGCGACGGTCCTTTCACAGTATTCGCTCCAACTGATGAAGCGTTTGCAGCACTGCCAGAAGGCACGGTTGAGGATCTCCTCAAGCCAGAGAACATCGACACACTGACTGCGATCCTGACGTTCCACGTCGTTCCAGGAAAAGTAATGTCCGGCGACCTTACAGACGACATGACAGCCGCAACCGTACAAGGCGCAGAAGTTATGATCGATCTCGACAATGGTGTCATGGTTCAGGACGCAAACGTCGTGACTGCAGACATCGAAACATCGAACGGCGTGATCCACGTCATCGACAAAGTGATCCTTCCAGAGGGTTGATCACTTCGATCTGACGACGCGGGAGGCACTTTGGTGCTTCCCGCTTCCTTACACACTCCAAACACGAAACCTAACTTGAGGGACTAATAATGAACCGCAGATTTGCTCTTAAAGCCACCTTCGGCGCCGCCGCCATCGCCCTTGTTGCCGCTTGTGCGCCAATGGATAAAGAAATGGACATCGTCGACATCGCCGCAGGCAACGACGACTTCTCCACACTTGTAGCCGCAGTTAGCGCAGCTGGCCTCGTCGACACGCTGAAAAGCGACGGCCCATTCACCGTATTCGCACCGACAAACGCAGCTTTCGCCGCGTTGCCTGAGGGCACAGTCGAAAACCTGCTGAAGCCAGAGAACAAAGACACGCTCGTGTCGATCCTCACATACCATGTTGTGCCGGGCGCCGTGACGTCTGACCAACTGGCCGGTCAGCGCTTGAACGTTGCAACCGTTCAGGGCGGCGACGTGCACGTGGACGGCACCGACGGTGTGACCGTAAACGACGCGACAGTGACCTCTGCAGACATCATCGCATCGAACGGCGTCATCCACGTCATCGACAGCGTCCTGCTGCCATAAATCTGTCTCCTTCGGACGGATGGGCGGGGCATTAGCTCCGCCCTTTTTTGTTTGCGCCGCCTTTCGGCGGGGCAGTGACGAGAGGCGCTGCCTCTCGCGCTCTCCGGAGTATTTCCCCCAAGAAGAACTACAATTTGATTTAAATTTTCGGCTTCTTCTGTTCCCAAATATCCCCGCCGGAGGCAAGAAATCAGGCGAAACTTCCCTGACAGAACCATCCCGGCGACATTGTTCCCCCGTGACCAAAGTAGAGCCAAAGCCTCTCACCCGTGCGGGTGGTCACGCGCCAGTAATCCCGCACCCCGGTGCGCCACTCCGGTTCATCCAGCCACCATTCAGGCGCGATACGCTCCGGACCAAGAGCCATGCAAAGCTCCAGATCGCGCCCCCGCCAGCGGAAACGGTGCGGCAGGTCCGGCGTCTCGGCAGCTGAGACAATCTCGGGGCGCCATATCTCGGAGGGGCGCAACATAGCCGGACGCGGCCAACTTTCAGCCGGGCCAGACCAGGCTGCCGCGACGATCATAGCGGTTTTTTCCGGAATGTGACTGTCACCCGGATGAAACCGCGTCAGGCTTTCAAGCCCGATCCGCGCGCCGATGCGACCGATCAGGTCATCCAGCGCTGCGCCGCTTCCAAGCCGTGTAACGCCATCGCTGGCTGCCTCGGCGTGGCCGCGATGTTGATGGCTGTGCACAGGTTCAGTCGAGCGCGCCTCAAGCCGGATCATGTCGATGCCAAAGCCTGCATCAATGTCGTCGAGCTTCATCAGCAACAGCGGTCGGATACGATCCCCAGATGCCGAAGGGCGCGCCAAGCCGACCTCGAGCACCTGCATTGTGTGGTCGCTGCGATGACATTCCATTCGGATCTGGCGCGCTCCACGCCCGGCGCGCAACAGCTTTTCTCCCAGTGGATCAAGCAAGCGGTCAATGGCCGCCGAAATGTCTTCGGTCAGCCCGATCGGTTCGGGTAATGTCAAACGGACCGCAAAGCGTGTCGCTGGCTTGGCAGGGTTGACCGGCTCTGGCTCAACACCCAAGGCCTGATCCAGACGCTGCACAAGATGACGACCAAACCGGCGCGCCAAAGCTGCACGGGGCTGGCCTGCCAAATCTCCGATATGACGCAGCCCAAGACGCGCCAGTGTCGCGACCGTTTCACTTTCGAGCCTGAGTGCCGCCACTGGCAAAGGCGCCAGCGCAGAGCGCGTCGAACCGGGGCCAGCGATCTGCATCTTGCGCACCCGCTCCTGAGGCGCTGTCGGTGCCGCGCCGCCCTTCACCCAATGGCGCCTCTTAGCCGCGCGCGACCGGGTAGCGCGCGCCTCTTGGTTGATGTCGTCGCCCGTGCGAGCCAAATCCGCCATCCCGCCTGCAAAACGCGCCAAAGCCCAGGCCGCCCCCACCGTATCAGCAACTCCGACCCGCACACTGAGCCCCAGATGCGCGCAATCTGCTTCGACCTCGCCAATGAGCGCGGCTTCACCGCCAAAGAGATGTGCGCATCCCGTAAGATCTATGACCAAACCGTCCGGCGCTTCCTCTGATACCCAAGGGCTGCACTTCCCCGCCCAACGCCGCAGAACCGCTAAGAACGACGCGTCCAGATCGCGGTTGCGCAAGCGTGTGTCCAGCTCAGGACACATCGCCCGCGCATCCCGCAAAGGCTGACCGATGCGCAAACCTGCCGCCTCGGCTTCGGCCGACAAGGACACCAAAACCTGCGCATTGCGCTCCTCACCGACCACCGCAAAAGGGCGCGGTGGCAAACCACGATCAAGCCTAAGGCAGCGCTCGGCTCCCAGCCGGGGAAACCAAAGCGACAGGATACGTCTGTGTTTCATGCGCGGGCAGCGTTTATGTTCACTTTTTGTTCTAATTCTTGATATATCCCAACCTGACCATGAGTCGAGTCCCCTCTTCGCCCCTCGCCTTCCGCTGAAAGTGCGATAAATTATAAAAAGAGTTACACGGAGAAAACGATGCGCCCTACCCTGACAATCGCCCTGACATTGGGATTTGCCGCCACGGCGGCCCTTGCGCATGTGGGCGTAAAGGATCCGCAAGTTATGGCGCGGATGCACGGCATGAAAACCATGGGCGCTGACCTGAAGACACTTGGACAAATGGCCCGGGGAATCACGGCTTTTGATGAGGCCAAAGCCCGCGCTGCGCTTCAATCCCTCAAAGCGGAAACCGATCAAATCCCGGCTCTCTTTGGACCTGAGGCAAGCGATCCAAAATCTGAAGCCTTGCCTGCTATCTGGACAGACCCCGCTGGTTTTCAAGCCCGCAAAGAAGACATGGCCGCCGCTCTTCAGGCCACGCGAATTTCCTCACCTGAAGACATCGCTGCCTCCATGCGCACGATCGGCGCCGCCTGTTCCGCCTGCCACGAAGTTTACCGGATCAAGCAGTAACGCGGTCTAGCCGCAATAAACTCGCGCGATCAAACCTTCGTCGTCAGATACAACATTCGTGCGCTGCGGAAGGTATTCCTGAGTGATGATATCATTCACGTTGAACACCCGCATCCGCTCTCCCGACACAACTGCAGCCTCTACCAAAGGCGTGCCAATCAGCGGTCGATAGTCAGCCGCATCACATTGCTCAAGCGCTGGCGGCTCTTCAGGCACCTCGGGCTCGACGACCTCGGTCACGATTGCCGGCTCATCCTCGACAGGCACAGGCCCACAGGCCGCCAAAACCAAGAGCAGAGCTCCAAATTGAAACTTCATACCGAATTCACCTTTCCAATCGCACCCAGACCCATTGATTTCGCAGACATCGTGCAGCAGGGTCAAGCCAACGACACGCCAAGGGAGGTATTTGGCATGAGAACGCGCGCAGCTGTGGCGATTGAGGCGGGAAAACCGCTGGAAATCATGGAAGTAAACCTCGAAGGCCCGAAGGCCGGTGAGGTTCTGGTCGAAATCAAAGCTACCGGCATTTGCCACACGGACGAGTTTACTCTGTCGGGAGCTGACCCCGAAGGCATGTTCCCGGCTATTCTCGGCCACGAGGGCGCGGGCGTTGTTCTTGAGGTAGGAGCTGGTGTCACCAGTTTGGAGCCGGGCGATCATGTCATCCCGCTTTATACGCCGGAATGCCGCGAGTGTGACTATTGCCTACATCCCAAAACGAACCTCTGTCAGGCGATCCGCTCGACCCAGGGCGCGGGCGTCATGCCAGATGGAACCAGCCGTTTCTCGATGCTAGATGGCACTCCAATCCTGCATTACATGGGCTGTTCAACATTCTCGAACCACACGGTACTCCCGGAGATCGCGCTGGCCAAAGTGCGCAAGGACGCGCCCTTTGACAAGATCTGCTACATCGGTTGCGGCGTCACCACAGGCATCGGTGCTGTGATCAACACGGCCAAAGTCGAGATCGGCTCACGCTGCATCGTCTTTGGTCTTGGCGGCATTGGCCTCAATGTCATTCAGGGGCTGAGGATGGCAGGCTGCGACCAGATCGTTGGTGTCGATTTGAATGCCGACAAGAAGCCCATGGCGGAGCATTTCGGGATGACCGATTTCGTGAATCCGTCCGAGGTTGAGGGCGATCTTGTGGGTCACCTTGTCGAACTGACAGGCGGTGGTGCGGATTATTCCTTTGATGCGACGGGCAACGTACAGGTTATGCGCGCCGCCCTTGAATCAGCTCACAAGGGCTGGGGCGAAAGTGTCATCATTGGTGTGGCTCCCGCCGGCGCCGAGATCGCCACGCGCCCCTTCCAACTGGTGACAGGCCGTGTCTGGCGCGGCACCGCTTTTGGCGGCGCGCGCGGTCGTACGGATGTTCCGAAAATCGTGGATTGGTATATGGACGGTAAGATTGAAATCGACCCGATGATCACCCACACGATGGGTTTGGAAGACATCAATAAGGGCTTCGATTTGATGCACGCAGGCGAGTCGATCCGGTCCGTTGTGGTGTACTGATGTTTCCCCGCCTGACGGCGGCGAAAAAACGGAGGGGCTCTGCCCCTCCGATCCTCCCCGGAGTATTTTTTCAAGAAGAAAGAGTTGGGTTTGGCCGATCATGCTGAGCGTAGCTCCGTGTTTTGCAAATGCGCAGACTGAACTTGTTTTTGAGGGCAACGGGCAGCGCCTCTACGCCATCGTGGCAGAGGCAGAACCCATCTTCACGCTCGGACGCCACTCCGTTCAGTTTCGGTTACAAGCTGAAAGCTCGGATGCTTTTCGTAGTATGACTAGCAGCATGATTGGAGAAACCTTGGCCGTTTCGGTTTGTGGCAGACCGCTTTTGGAGGCCGTTGTTCGTGAAAAGCTTGATGGTGTTGGAATCGTGAACGTGCCAACTGGGGAGGCTGCTGTTGCCGTGACTGAAGTGATCAAAGGCTCCGCGGAGTGCAGCACCTTGGAGCTTCATTTCAATGAGTGAGACCACCATCCGTGCGGCAACACCAGCGGACCACGACGCGATCTGGGCAATGATCCAACCCGTGTTTAGCGCAGGCGACACCTATGCCATTGACCCCGAGATCAGCCGCGACGATGCCCTGGCCTATTGGTGTGGCTCGGCCGCCTATATCACTGACGGTGGCACCTATTATATCCGCCCAAACCAGCACGGTGGCGGGAACCATGTCTGCAACGCGGGGTTCATTACAAGCAAAAGTGCTACCGGCAAGGGAATTGCCCGCGCCATGCTGTCTCACGCGCTCATCGAGGCGAAAACGCTTGGATATGACGCCATGCAGTTCAACTTCGTCCTCGCCAACAACGCCCGCGCCCTCGACATCTGGACCCGAGCGGGCTTCGTTCAGATCGGTCGCATTCCTCGCGCCTTCCGGCATCCAGCCGACGGTATGGTCGACGCCATAATCCTGCACAAATTTCTGGATTAATCGCACGGCCCCGCCTTGCCATTCCGGCCCCAAGCACCGACATTCTCCCCAACGCACAGCCTCACAGAAAGAAACGAGATGTTCACCACCATGGCCGACGACGCCTCAAAGGACGACAAATCAAATTCCGGCGGCAAAGCCGAGCAACTGTTTTTCAAATCCCGCAATGTGATCATCACCGGCGAGATCAACAACAAGCTGGCCGAACGCACCGTAAAACAGCTTTTAGCTCTGGCCGAAGACAGCGACGATCCGATCAACCTCTACATCTCTTCGCCCGGCGGTCACGTCGAAAGCGGCGATATGGTTCACGATATGATCAAGTTCATCAAACCCACCGTGCGCACCATCGGTTCGGGCTGGGTGGCCTCCGCCGGCGCGCTGATTTTCGTCGGTGCCGCGCTTGAAAACCGTTTCTGCCTGCCAAACACACGTTTTTTGTTGCACCAGCCTTCGGGCGGCATTGGCGGCCAAGTGTCCGACATGCAAATCCAGGCCGGTCAGATCGAAAAAATGCGTGAGCGTTTCCACAAGCTCTTTGCGGACGCCACGGGTCAAACACCTGCCAAGATCGCGAAGGATACCGAACGCGATTTCTGGCTCGATACGAAAGAGGCCAAAGCCTATGGCCTCCTTGGCAAAGTAATCACCTCGGCAAGCGAGCTCAGCTAACGCTTCTTTCTGGTCGACAGTATCCTCCGGGGCGCGGGCGAAAGCCCGCGCGGGGGCGGACAGCCCCCTCCCCGCCTACAAAGGGCGACACACGATGGCCGACCGAGACAGACCCCTCTACGCCGTCCTGATTGACGCCGATAACATTCCCGCAAAATACGCGGGCGCGATCCTGAAAGAAATCACGAAGCTCGGAGAGCCTGCGCTTCGGAAAGTCTATGGCGACTGGTCTTCATCAGCCTTGAACAAGTGGAAAAATGAGGTGCGCCACCACGGTCTTGTGGCCTATCAGGAGACGGCAAACACAACCGGCAAGAACGCCAGCGATATTGGTCTTGTCATCGACGCCATGGACATCCTGCATGGAGGACGCCTTGACGGATTTGTCCTCGTTTCTTCTGACAGTGATTTCACGCGTCTGGCCTCTCGCATCCGCGAGCACGGTTTGGATGTCTTCGGCATGGGAGAGCGAAAGGCTCCGGGGTCTTTCGTCAACGCCTGTCAACGCTTCATCTATCTGGACAACCTAGACGACGAGGAAAAAAGCTCAGAAGATAGCAAAGACACCAAACAAAATCCAACTGCCGCGATCCCGCTTATTCTGGGAGCGATGGATAAGATCCAGTCGGAAGACGAGTGGTACACCTTGGGCCAGCTCGGCCAGTATATCACTCGCGACAACCCGGACTTTGATGCCCGGACCTATGGTAAAAATAAGCTGAGCGATCTGGTTGAGGGGCTGAAACGCTTTGAAACCAAGAAGATCGGGAATCAACTGCACGTCCGAAGGATCGACTAAGGGCAATCAACCCTGCCGTCAAACGCCGTACTGGCTCATGAAC
>JABDPD010000444.1 GCA_013042895.1 Boseongicola sp.
GCCTGGACGGGCGTCCGCATGTCGCACGCCTGGATCGGCCCCGGCCAGTCGGTTCTCGACCTGCCGGGCCGAGAGTATACGGCCCTGAGCCTTGGCGACCGCCCCGAGGACGTGGAGCCGCTCACCGAGGCCATTCGCCGCCGCGGCGCCCCGGTCCGGACGGTCGTTCTTGCAAACGAACGGCTCCGCGCGCTTTACGGACGAAACCTGTTCCTTCTGCGCCCGGATCTGCACATTGCATGGCGCGGAAACGCCCTGCCGCACGATCCCGACGCGCTTGCGTCCACCGTCACCGGGTGGACCACGCCCCGACCCGAACGCGCGGGCCAAAACGCTCGGTAGGACCGGGTGAGCCGCGTTCTGATCACCCTGACACCCTGGCACCCTGGCACCCTGGCACCCTGGCACCCTGAAGTTTGGGGTTTCTCTGCCGACTTCACACTCAAGAACGTCTTGGCCGCCGCATTTCAAAGGCCGGCTTTGGCTCTTGATGCACCGCCGAAGCAATCCCAGCCTTCCGCAGTTCGGGCCAGGCCACCCTTGCCTGCGCCCGGCCCGGATGTCCGCTTTGCGGACAAAGGGTGAATTCGCTGCGGTTGCGCGTATGTCTGCTTTTTTGCGGTTAGGACTTAGCCAAGCTCCATGGATGCAATCGCTAGGTATCCGGTCTGTTTGGTTTCAGGCGGCGACCCTTTGTACATTCTGGCCGTCTCAAAGGTTGGCGCGAAGCCCTGTTTCTCCAACAACTGGCCAAACTTTGAATCGTTGCCTTGGACATCGATAAAAACCGGCTCATCGACCTCTGCGAATGGGTTGGACGCCATCAAAGCTTGCGCATCTGCCTCACAGGTTGCTTGAAGTGGGCCTATCTTTGCTCCGCGACCGCAGCGACGAAAAGTGGCAAAACCGTTCACTTCGACTCCATTAGTAAGCACCAAAGTTTTACGGTTCTGCGTTGGGGATAGCCACACTGTTGAAAATGCAGAGCGGTCAATGCCGGTGCCCTTGGCATCGCGGCTGACCAAGCAGCGCAAATCCGACGGCGTCGCTTTTCGAATGCGGGGATCAGATATCGCTTTGATCGACCCTTCGTATCTTACCGTGCTTCCGGTTTTTTTAAATCCTGAGCGGGCATAGTTTTCTTGTTGATCGGGTACGCCGTCTAGCCCAATGGTTCTCGTCCCGGCGTGGGCAATACCCGCTTGCCAGACATTCAAGCCATGACCTTGTCCGCGATGCTCTGGCTTACAGATGTAAAGCCCGAGAAATGCGAAGTCGGGGCTGTGGTTGGCAACAGATATTGCTGCGACCATTTCGTCGTCTACCATTTTGATCAAGAAACCTGCGGGATCAGCGGTTAGAAAAGCAGCTGCGTCGTCCAAGCCGGGGTTCCACCCTTCGTCTGCCGCCCAACCAAGAACAATTTCGAGGTCTTCGATGGTCATGGCGCGGATGGTCATTGTGAAAGAGCATCCTTCAATGAAAGGACGCGACCACTGCGCTTTTTCAAATCCAAAGCGGAGTGTAGATCAACCAGATGACTGCGCATCAATTCCTCGGCCTGTTTTTCATTCTTGTCTTCAATAGCTTTTACCAAAGCATGGTGAGCGTGCTTTTCGCACAAAGCGCTTTCACGGCGCCAGTATAGCGCGATAATAAGAGACGATCGCGCGACCAGAGTTTCAATGAAACCAGCAATCGTGCTTTGGTTCGCGATGTGGGCAATGTCATTATGAAACAGCCCTGACAGATAAAGCGCCCGCCCGGGATCAGCGGCTTCAAGCGCTGCGTGCTCATCTTCTATGTGACGCTCCAGGCGGGCAATGTCAGCTGGCGTTGCAAAATGGGCTGCACTATGCGCTGTGCGCGGCTCCAAAAGCTCTCTTGCTTCGAATACTTCATGTGCCTCTACCAGAGACGGGGATGCCACGGACGCCCCTTTGTTGCGCCTGATCTCGACCAACTGGATATGGGATAGGCTGTGCAGTGCTGCCCGTATCACCGTACGCGATACGCCATAAATCTCGGCCAATTCGTCTTCCACCAACTTGGTGCCCGGCAAGATTCGGTGCTCATGGATCGCCAGTGAAAGCGCTTGTGCGATTGAACCGCTTGTCGCGGTTTTCGTAGGTTCAGAAAGACGTGTTCGAGTCATGGATGCTCCTAATCACATTGACATGGCAGAGCTGTCGGCGCGTCTCAAGAGATTCGATTGTACCCAACCAAAACTTGTATTGTATACAATTATGTGATCAATTTTTGATCAAGGACAGATCAGAGAGCCATTTTTTTGAGCAATGTCGTGTAGGACCCACGGAAACTGCTTGATCAAAATTGCAAAGCGAACCGTCAGAAGGCTCACTGCCTTTGGGTTTCGGGGGATTCATGAACGAACACAGCTC
>JABDPD010000446.1 GCA_013042895.1 Boseongicola sp.
CTTCGGCGCCTTTAATCCGTCGCCCCAAGGCATCTACAATCGCGGGAACCACGGGATGGCTTTTCGCGCCCTCAACCAGCGTCACCGGCACGTCAATTTCCTCAAGCCTCCCTGCGCGCAACAACTCCGGGCGATCCTCCCACAACAACACATCGCCCGCCTCAATCAGCCCGATCCGGTCGACCATATAGCGCCGGATGTCCTCCGGAATCTCATCCCAAGGCCGCCCGTTCCCCCACAGCTCAAAGAACGTCCGGGCCGCCATCGCCGGACTTCCCGAACCCAACTTCCGTTTGTATGACGCCATATCCCGAGCCGCCTTGTCCCCTACATCAGTGCCTTTTACGGCTGCAAAGAACACTGGCTCAATCATTACCAATGACGATACCCGATAGAATTTCTCGATTGCCAACCGCAGCGCAATCACAGCCCCAAGGGAATGCCCAATGATCGGCACTGGATCGGGCGGCAAAGCCTCCAACGCGATCTCAACCGCCTGATCCGAGAAATCCCGACTTTCGTCCCAGTCCTCGGCTGTTCCGTGGCCGGGCAATTCGATCAAAACCGGGTCGACGTCCATGGCCAGCGAATCAATAAGGCCATCCCACGCCCTGGCGTCCGCCAGTCCGCAATGGATAAATCCCAGAGGTCTCGCCATATCGTCCTCGAAAACTACCCGGCTAAATGCCGATCCAGCGCGTCGATCCGATCCTGCCCCCAGAACCGCGCGCCATCATCCGTAACAAAGAAAGGCGCCCCAAATACGCCCGCGTTCACTGCATCTTCAAGATTCGCCTCATAGGCCTCTGCCCCCGACAACAACCCCGAATCCGCCAATGAAGGATCAAATCCAGCCGCCTCAAGGCAGCCCTTTATAACGTCATCTTCTGCAATATTCTTCTCGTCGCGCCAACACGCGGCGGTAATCTCAGCAACCAACTTGCCAACATCTCCACCACCCGCGGCCTGCGCTGCAATCACCGCATAGGACGATGGCGCAGGGTTAGTCGGCCAAAACGCAGGCTTGTTGTTCACGCCGATCCCCAATAATTCTGCGGTCCGCTCAATCTCAATCAGCCGATACTCCTGCCTCGACATATGACGCTGCCCCGGAGGCGTTCCCCCGGTGCGTGCAAACAACCCCATGATATCCAGCGGCTTGTAGCTAATTGTGCAACCATGCTTCGCTGCAACTTCCGCCGGACGCGTGCCCGCAAAATAGCAATTCGGAGAAATCGTTGCGAGATAATAGTCGATATGGGGCATTTCGTCTGGCCTTTCACGCAAAGGGATGTTTCGCGTGACCCTAGGCTCATGCTAAGCGGTGTCAACGTCACGAATCCGTCACAAACTGTGTCGCGACCCGCATCAGGACCAGACTGCCCATGCCAAACCTCCAAGAACCGAAGATCATCACCGGGAACGCCAACCCGACCCTTGGAAAAGCCGTTTCACGGCGATTGTCGATGCACAGGGGGATGAACGTCGGTCTTGTTGATGCCCGGGTCGAGCGTTTCAACGATGGTGAAATCTTCGTGGAGGTTTTCGAGAACGTCCGCGGTGAGGACATGTTCATTCTGCAATCCACTTCTAATCCGGCCAACGACAACCTGATGGAGCTCCTGATCATGACCGACGCCCTTCGTCGCTCGTCGGCGTCTCGCATCACCGCTGTTGTGCCCTACTTCGGCTACGCCCGTCAGGACCGCCGCACCAAAGCGCGCACTCCGATCACGGCCAAACTAGTGGCCAACATGATGGTTTCGGCCGGCATAGAGCGCGTCCTCACAATGGATCTGCACGCCGCGCAAATCCAGGGCTTCTTCGACATTCCTGTCGACAACCTCTATGCCTCGCCTGTCTTTTCCTTGGACGTGAAGCACAAATTCAAAGGCAAGCTCGACAACGTGACCGTTGTTTCGCCCGACGTCGGCGGCGTGGCACGCGCCCGCGAACTTGCAACCCGCGTGGGCTGCGCGCTGGCCATCGTGGACAAACGCCGCGAGAAAGCTGGCGAAGTCGCTGAAATGACCGTTATCGGTGACGTTACCGATCAAATTTGCATCATTGTAGATGACATGGTCGACACGGCAGGCACCCTTTGCAAGGCCGCCGAAACGCTCCTGAATGCCGGCGCGAAAGAAGTGCACGCCTACATCACGCATGGCGTCCTCTCCGGCCCCGCCATCGAGCGCGTCACAAACTCCGTTATGAAAAGCCTCGTGATCACCGACTCGATCGAGCCAACCGAGGCCACCAAAGCTGCCAAAAACATCCGCATTGTGCCCACAGCGCCAATCTTTGCGCAGGCCATCCTAAACATCTGGCACGGAACATCCGTCTCCAGCCTGTTCGACCCGGAATCGCTCGAGCCCATCTACGACGGTATGTACACCTAAATGCCGTCCTTGGCGCGGGTACTTCAGTAAAGTGCGCGCGCCAAAACTGCGAACATGATCCCGACCACGGCGACAATCGCGAGCAGGTAATCACCCGGCACGGCATCCGGCTCACCTTTTACAAAGGCTACAAATCGTCTTGGCATTTTCAACAGCCCCCCAGCTATCAACACCTCCATTTTAGCCATAGGGACACCCAAGACCTACCCGACAAACGGAAACAAAGCGTTTACGCCCTTCAAAATTTCGAAAAATACCTCATGAGAGGCCCCAGGAGCCGAGAGCAGAGCCCTCACTTCTTGGGAGGCATGGAATAGGTCAACGTCGCCCGTGCGATCATATCGTCGCTCCCATCCGAGCGTATGGCCACGTCCCCAACAGCCAAAAAACGGCCAACTTTCAATAGCTTAACCTCTGCACCCAAGGTTTTGCCCGCCACAGGTTTGCGCATAAAATCAATCGTCGCATTGGTCGTCACCGCCAACGCTTCCGGTCCAATCGTTGCCATTAGCGCAAAATACATTCCGCAATCTGCCAGCCCGAAAATCGTCGGACCCGACACCGTCGCCCCAGGCCGCAAATGCCGCTCGTCGGGCAACATCGAGACCCGCGCCCACATGGGCGCAATGGCATCCACTCGGTAGACATCCGCCATCTGCGGAAACTCCACCGCGATAAACTCGCGCACCTCTTCCAAGGTCATTTTCGCGTGCATGGCCGCCCTTCCTGCCTCGTGCTAACGTCTCGCCCACAGTGTCAAAGGAAAGCCCCGTGGAAAACCCACTAGACATCTTTACCGACCCCGAAAAACGCGCCGAAGCCGAAGCGATCGACACCATCTACCGCGATGTCACCGGCTGGGCCCCGCGCCGCTGGGGAAAGATGATCGGCTATGGCGAATACCACTACACGTACGACAGCGGCCGCGAAGGCGACTTCTTTGCAACCGGCTTCAACATTCGCGCCCGCGACGTCTCGCTCCATATCCTGCCCGGCTATACCGATTTTCCCGACATTGCAGCCCGCCTCGGACCCCACAAACGCGGCAAAAGCTGCTGGTACATTAAGTCCCTCGACGCCGTTGATGAAACCGCACTTCAGGACCTCATCAAGGCCGGCCTGAAAGACCTCGCCACGTTTTACGAGATTAAGCCAACTTAAACCGCGCGAACGGTCGCACCGACGTAATACCGACGCGATACCGATGCGATACAGACGTCACCTTTATACGCCGTAAATGTCCCCAAACTTGGCATCCAGATAGTCGAGCAATGGCCCCTCACTCACCGTCGACCCGGTCGCTTTCTCAATCAATTTGGTCGGCAAATATAGCTTCCCAAACCGCTGAATTTTCATTTGAAGCCAATCGGTTGCGGGCTTCGTCTCGCCACGGGCCAAGGCCTCATCTATTCCCGAAACCTCAGTCCGCATCGCCGCATTCAGACAACCCGCATAGACATTTC
>JABDPD010000450.1 GCA_013042895.1 Boseongicola sp.
CGATCCGCATCTGCGCCGCGCGTGACCTGAAGGTAGATCATGCCTTCCTGAAGATCATTCCGGACCATGAGCTCGCGGTGGACCTCGAGAAGCTCGTCCATTGTGACGGGGGCGGCCATGTCGAGCTCGTTCAGCGAGCGCTCAAGACGGCGGGCGTGACCTGCAAAGTCGAGGAGTTTGCCTTCCAGAACGCTCGTCACTTCGTAAACACCGTCCGCAAAGAGAAAGCCCCTGTCGAAAACGGAAATCTTGGCATGGTCTTCAGGGACATAGTCGCCGTTCACATAAACGATGCGGGTCATGGGTAGGATTCTCCGAGTTGCGTGGTGCGCGTTGGTTAGATGTCGACGGAGGGGCCAGCCCCTCCGTACCTCCCCGGGATATTTTCCAACAGCAGAAGGTGCAAGGGACTTAGCCCCACAGGGCAGCCTCCGGTGGATGCAGGCCTTGGTCATCATAGGCAAGGGGTGGTATGCGATCTTCGGCCAAAAGCAGTGGACCGTCGAGGTCGACGAACTCCGCGCTTTGCGCCAATAGAGTGGCCGGCGCCATCGCGAGCGAAGTTCCGACCATACAACCGATCATAAGGCCATAACCCTCGGCAAGTGCCGCGTCTTTCAGTGCGAGTGCTTCCGTCAGTCCGCCGGTCTTATCAAGCTTGAGATTCGCGATGTCGTATTTGCCCCTGAGTTCAGGCAGCGAAGCGCGGTCGTGGCAGCTCTCATCGGCGCAAACCGGGAGGGGACGTGCGATCTCGGCCAGCATATCGTCTTGTCCGGCAGGCAGGGGCTGTTCAACGAGACGCACCCCGAGCCGCAATAGGTGAGGTGCAAGATCTGTATAGACCTCGGCTGTCCAACCTTCGTTGGCATCGACGATAATCGCCGTTTCGGGCGCGCCGCGCCGAACCGCTTCAAGGCGAGCCATGTCGTCCGGCGTGCCAAGCTTGATTTTGAGCAGGGGTCTGGCCGCGTGGCGGCGCGCGGCAGCCTCCATATTTTCGGGAGTATCGAGCGATAGGGTAAAAGCGGTTGTCAGAGGCTTTGGCGCGGCGACGCCTGCAATATCCCACGCGCGCATGCCAGCCTGTTTCGCCTCAAGATCCCACATCGCGCAATCAACGGCATTTCTGGCCGCCCCGGGAGGTAAAGCATCTTGCAACGAGCTGCGGGTGATGGTGGAAGGCAAAGCATTAATTTCTGCTGCCACGCTTTCCATCGTTTCGTCGTAGCGGGCGTACGGCACGCATTCACCACGCCCCTGAAATCCACCATGCGCGACTGTGACGCTCAATACTTCCGCCACATCCCGCGATCCACGCGAAATGGTAAACGTCTCCGCCAATCTGAAACTCTCGGATGTGACTGAAATTTCCACTGATCCGCGCCCTTCCTTCTTTTTGGGAATAACATCCCGGGGAGCGCGAGGGGCTGGGCCCTCGCCGCCGTGGTGGCCCAAAGGCCCGGCGCAATCCTTAGAGACCAGCCAATGCATCCACAAGGCGACCCGCACCGTGACGATAAGGATCAACCGTCGGCAATCCCATACGATCCTCGATCTCCCCGCAAAGAGAGGCGGCTTCTTCTTCGCTCAGAGCTTTCGTGTTCACCGAAATCCCCGCTACGACGCAAGCCGGGTTCGCAATACGCGCAAGCGGCAAAGCCATATCCCGCAGCTCCTCAAGTTTTGGCAATCCGAAATCCGGCAAGCCGCGCATGTGCGTGCGGGTTGGCTCGTGCGCCAGGATCAGCGCATCCGGCTGTCCACCGTGGATCAGGGCCATGGTTACACCGGAATAGGACACGTGCCAAAGACTGCCCTGCCCTTCGATATGATCCCAGTGATCCGCGTCCGCGTTCGGAGTCAGCCACTCAACCGCGCCCGCCATAAAGTCCGCGACCACAGCATCCAGCGGAACACCTTTGCCAGTTATCAGAATTCCCGTCTGACCAGTGGGACGGAACGTCGATTTCATGCCACGTTTTTGCATCTCGCCGTCCATAGCGAGCCCCGTGTACATCTTGCCAACAGAACAATCCGTTCCAATTGCCAGGCAGCGCTTACCGGTGCGCTTTACACCATTGGCGATCGGATAAGCCACGGTCGGAATGCGCACGTCATGTAACGTCGCTCCGGTACGGGCAGAGGTAGCTTTCAAAAGGTTCTCATCTCGCAAGAGATTGTGCAGGCCGCTCGCAATGTCGAAACCGATTTCCATCGCTTCGGCAAGGACCCGCAGCCAGGCATCCGAGATTACGCCACCTCGGTTTGCGACACCAACAACTAGGGTGCGCGCACCCTTGTCATAGGCTTCTTGCAGCGACATATCCGGCGCACCGACGTCTGCGTTACATCCTTCCATGCGGAACTGGCCGACAACGCTGTCTGGGTTCCAGTCCTTAATGCCTTGCGCAACCTTCGCGGCGAGGTTGTCGTGGGCGTCTCCGAGGAAGAGGAGATATGGTGTTCGAATCATGGTGGGTCCCCCGTCATTTCGCGCGACTTTGTGCGTAGTGCCATTGAATAGGCTTGCATTCTTCCCGCTCTAACAAGCTAGTCGATCACAAATCAGCGAATTTCAGACAATTTGTCGAAGAATCTTGCGTCGCTAAGTCCTATGACCCATTTTGCTGCACCTGCAAAAAGAACGCTTGAACGGCCCTACGCAACATAATATCAGGCAGTAAATCAGAAACGAAAGAAAGTTACGCGAATGTCGTTCCGCCTTCAGCCAACCGCCCCTGCCCGTCCGAATCGTTGTCAGCTGTTTGGACCCGGGTCGCGGCCTTCTTTGTTTGAAAAAATGGCGGCCTCCGATGCGGATGTGATCAACCTCGACCTTGAGGACTCGGTTGCCCCTGCGGACAAGGATGAAGCGCGGCGCGCAATCATTGCGGGCATTAACAAGGTCGATTGGAACTCCAAATACCTGACGGTGCGGATCAACGGTCTCGACACTCCGTATTGGTATCGCGATGTGGTGGATCTGCTGGAGAACGCCTCCGACCGGCTGGATCAGATCATGATCCCAAAGGTTGGCTGCGCGGCGGATGTATATGCGGTCGATGCGCTGGTGACGGCCATTGAAGCTGCCAAGGGACGCACGAAACCAATCAGCCTTGAGGTGATTATCGAAACAGCCGC
>JABDPD010000460.1 GCA_013042895.1 Boseongicola sp.
TGCCGGGCTCGTCTCTCGGATCGTGCCTGCCAAGAAGCTGATGGATGAAGCCATGCAGGCCGCGCAGAAGATCTCAGAGAAATCCATTCTTGCGACCATGGCCGTCAAGGAAGCCGTTAACCGCGCCTACGAGACGACGCTCCGCGAAGGGATGCTGCATGAGCGGCGGCTATTTCATGCGCTCTTTGCCACCGAGGATCAGGCTGAAGGCATGGCCGCATTCATGGACAAGCGCGAAGCGCAGTTCCGCGACAAATAAGCTTCTCGGCACAAGTCCGGCCGGTAGCGATACGTCCAGAAAATCCTGCATACGCTGTTGACTTGCGTCCGAGTCGCGCTTAGAGACGCGGTTTCAGTTTGAATTCACCCAGTCGGGGACCCGTACGCATGGCCAACTCGCCACAGTCAAAGAAACGCGCGCGCCAGAACGAGCGCCGCTTCACCGTCAACAAAGCGCGCCGCTCGCGGATCCGCACGTACTTGCGGAAAGTGGAAGAAGCGATTCTGTCAGGTGACAAGGATGCAGCACAATCCGCTCTGCGCGCAGCTCAGCCGGAACTGATGCGCGGCGTGACCAAAGGCGTGTTCCACAAGAACACCGCTTCACGCAAAGTGTCTCGTCTCAGCGCTCGCGTGAAGGCGATCGGCTGATCTGATCCGAAAAGAGTTAGGGAAAACAACGCGCCGTCAGGCGCGTTTTTTTTGTGCCCTTGGCGGCGTGGAACACACACAAGCAAGCGCTTACCTGACACGCCCTGGGATTCGCTCGGACAAAGATTGAGTCAAGGTCAAAGGTCTGTTGCCAGCTTCTCAAACAGCTTGCTAACGTGACGCTGCGATTCACATCGCCTCGGGGGACATGAGATGAGTGCGGACTTGGAACCGCGCGTTGGGGAGGTAAATCCCAGCGACGCGTGGCGGACACTTGGGGACCGACCAAGCGCTGCATTGATCGATGTCAGAACGTCAGCCGAATGGGATTATGTTGGCGTTCCTGATCTGTCGGAGCTGGGCCAGGCACTCTACAAGATCGAGTGGGCTCAATATCCGGACATGTCCGTTAACCCGCGCTTCGTCGCCGAAGTGATCGAGCAGACGTCGGCCTTAAGTCCCGGCGCCTACTTGTTCCTTTGCCGGTCCGGGGTGAGATCTCTGCGTGCTGCCAAAGCACTCGCCGAACACTTGTCCAATACGGGCAACGACGCCGAGTGCCTGAATGTTGCCGAAGGGTTCGAAGGTGATCTCGATTCGCAGGGACATCGGGGCGTCCAGAATGGATGGAAGGCCCGGGGGCTGGCATGGCGCCAGTCTTAACGAACAAGACGGAACAGGCAGAGGCAAATGATCAACGAAATGTGGGGACAGGTTCGTGAAAATCTCATCAAGGCGGTCGGCAAGAATAACTATACAAACTGGATAGAGCCGCTGGAGTTGTCCAAGCTTGATGACGGGGTTGCGACGTTCCATGTTCCAACCCATTTCATGGGAACCTGGGTGTCCCGCAATTTCGGTGACCAGATCCTTCGCCAACTTGCCGCCAAGGAAGGCGGGGTCAATCGCGTCGAGTTCGTTGTTCCGTCCGATGCAAAGACGCCGATCTCGACCAAGAAGACCGACGCGATCGTCCGCAAGAAAGCCGCGCCCGCGATCGATCAGGACTTGCCGGGCGCGCCCCTGGACGCGCGCTTCACCTTTGACAGTTTTGTCGTCGGCAAGCCGAACGAGCTTGCCCATGCCGCGGCCAAGCGCGTCGCCGAAGGCGGGCCGGTCACATTCAATCCGCTCTTTCTGTATGGGGGCGTCGGCCTTGGTAAGACCCATCTGATGCACGCCATTGCCTGGGATATGCAAAAGCGCAGCCCCGATCTTCGCGTCGTCTATCTGTCGGCCGAGCAGTTCATGTACCGGTTCGTGCAGGCGCTGCGCGACAAGGACATGATGGCCTTCAAGCAGCTTTTTCGCTCGGTCGATGTCCTGATGGTGGATGACGTCCAGTTCATCGCCGGCAAGGATGCAACGCAGGAAGAGTTCTTTCACACCTTCAATGCGCTGGTCGACCAGAACAAACAGATCGTGCTGTCGGCCGACCGGGCGCCGGGTGAGATCAAGGATCTCGAAGAGCGGATCAAGTCGCGTCTTCAGTCGGGCCTTGTGGTCGATCTGCACCCGACCGATTACGAGCTGCGCCTCGGCATTCTGCAGACCAAGGTGGCGCGCTACCGCGAAG
>JABDPD010000464.1 GCA_013042895.1 Boseongicola sp.
AGTTGTTGCGAACGCCTATGGAACTATTAACGCACTGTCCATCGCAGGTAAGCGAGCCAACGGGCAGCCTTGGGTGATGTTCAGCTTCTATGGAGGCGGCCACGGCGGCAGCATCGAAAGCGATGGCCTGAATCACGGCAATGCTCCGATCTCGACTGCAACGATCCCGCCCATGGAGATCCTTGAAGCTGCATATCCTGTGATGTTCCGGGAATGGGCGCTTCGCCCCAACAGTGCGGGCGCGGGTACGCATCGCGGCGGACTCGGAGCTGTCTATGAGATTGAAGTCCTTGAAGAAAAGGCTGAAGCCTTCCTTTTTGGAGAGCGCGGACGTTTCTCACCCAATGGCGTAGTGGGCGGCGAAGGAGGCGCGATGAACGTGTTCCAATACGAGCAAGCCGATGGTTGGCACGAACCTCCACTTGCGTCCAAGATGCTCGGCATCAAGCTTAAGAAAGGTCAGGCGGTTCGACTAGAAACGCCTGGCGGTGGCGGGTACGGCAAGCCACAAAACCGCCCTGCCGAGGCCGTGGCTCAAGACGTCGCGCTCGGATATCTGACGCCAGATGCGGCCACCGCTCTGTACGGCCCCGTCTGGACGGAGGTCGACCAATGAGCAAGATGATTGGCGTCGATGTTGGCGGAACATTCACGGATGTCTTTGTGCTCGACGAAGCCTCGGGCAAGGCAGTTGTTTCCAAAGTCCCCACAACCCGGCCTGACCAGTCGGGTGGTTTCCTTGATGGCATTGCGCGGCAGGTTGATGAACTTTCCACTGTGGGTGTCGTGGTTCACGGTACAACCGCAGGCACCAATGCTTTATTGGAACGCAAAGGCGCCAAGATCGGGATTATCACCACGCGAGGGCTGCGTGACGTCCTAGAGATGCGTCGCCGCGACCGGCCCCGAACGTGGGGGCTGCGCGGTGAGTTTGATCCAGTTGTTCCGCGCAACCTTCGACTTGAGGTGTCCGAGCGCACCCTGGCCGATGGCACGATACGAACGCCCGTCGATCTTGACGAAGTGCGTGCCGCAGCTGAGTTTCTTTTGGCCGCCGAATGCCAAGCCGTGGCAATCCTTTTTGCGAATTCCTACGCGAATGCTGATAATGAACAAAAGGCCGTTCAGGCGGTCCGGGAGGTATGGCCTAACCCTCACGTCAGCGCGTCAGCTGAAATCTTGCCTGAGATTCGCGAGTTTGAGCGGTTCTCGACAACAGCACTGAACGCCTATCTCCAGCCTGAAGTTTCCGGCTATATAGATCGGCTGGACAACGCGCTTAAAGGCAATGGGTTCGGCGGCGAATTCATGATCGTCCAGTCCAACGGTGGCGTCATGGGCACGGATACTGCCTGCCGTCTTCCCGTGAGGACAGCACTATCGGGGCCCGCGGCTGGGGTGATTGCGGCGGCGTACATTGCCCAAACGGCAGGCTTTGAAAATGTCATAACCGGAGACATGGGTGGCACCAGCTTTGATGTTGCGTTGATTGCCGACGGAAAATCGATGCTGTCGCCACAAACATCGATCGACTTCGGCATGGTTGTGCGTGCGCCTATGATCGAAATCACAACAATTGGTGCTGGCGGCGGCTCGATTGCCTGGGTAGATCGCGGCGGTCTTTTGAATATTGGACCGGAAAGCGCAGGTTCGACACCTGGGCCCGTCGCATATGGACAGGGCAACACACGGCCCACTGTAACGGATGCCAACGTCGTGCTTGGTCGAATTGATCCCGATAGCCCCATTGGCGGCAAGCTGGACCGGTTGGACGTCGAGGCAGCGAACAAGGCCATCGATGAGCACGTCGGTTCGAAGTTGGGCCTTACAACAGAAGCTGCTGCTGAAGCAATTCTGCGCGTTGCCAACTCAAAGATGGCCGGCGCTATCAGACTTGTCAGCATTGAGCGCGGGTTTGATCCGAAACGGTTCGCCTTCATGCCATTTGGCGGTGGAGGAGCCTTGCATACTGGCGCAATGCTACACGACGTTGGCATCGCACGTGCAATTATCCCTCGCTATCCTGGCGTGACCAGCGCGATGGGCTGCGTCATTGCGGATATGCGGCAGGATTTTGTGCAAACTATCAACGCTTTAACCCAGAGCTTGGACCTCGAAGGGTTGACCAACTGGATGCAAGGGCACGTAGATCAGGGCCTGTCACTTCTTGATGCGGCGCAGTCACGATTCGAAGCACGTGAAATCTTGGTCGAATTGGACATGGCCTACGTCGGCCAAACTCACACGGTCGCAGTCCCGCTGGCGGTGACTGTCAGCGACGGCAAGGTCGTCACACCCACTCAAGCGGCCATCGAAGATGCCTTTGATGCAGCTTATGGCGCCACGTTCGGGCGGCTTTTGAAGAACGGCGCCCGTCGAGTCATGAACCTTCGAACCGCTGTCATCGGCAAGCGACCCAAGTTCGATCTCGGGACGCTGTCGCCTGAGGGTGGGAGCGTCGAGGACTCGCGGACTGGTAGCCGAAACGTGCATTTCGGCGACGCTTGGCACAAAACAACGATCTATGATCGGCTTTCGCTACCGGTTGGATCAAGAATTAAAGGGCCGGCCATTCTGGTTCAGCCTGATACGACAGTTCTTATCGATCCAGGCCTGACCGGTCGTGTCGATACTTACGGCAACACGATTATTGAGCCTGACGAGGCATGACATGACGCACACATTCAATCCCAAACGCACTGCCCTCCTGACAATCGATTTGCAGAATGACTTTCTGCATCCCAAAGGTGCCTATGGGCGTGCTGGGCAGACATCCAAAGCGATTTCTGCGTTGCCTGACAGGGTGAAGCCATTGGCGGACTCGCTGCGTGCGAAAGGCGGCTTTTACATCAGCGCCCAATTCACGCTGGTCCCCGGACCCAGTGGTGAACCACTAATTGCACCACATCTCAAAGAGCTTCGCCCGTTCCTGGGCAAGGGTGACTTTGCGCCCGGTGGGTTCGGCCACAGCCTTGTCGATGAGCTCGCACCCGCTGACTTCACCATCGAGAAAGTGGCCTACTCAGCGTTCTACCAAACAAGGCTAGAATACATTCTGCGCTATCTCGAAATCGACACGCTCATTATCGGCGGCATCGTTACCAATGGCGGCGTGGCAAGTACACTTCGTGATGCTCATCTGCGCAATGTCCATACTATCTTGTTATCTGACGGCTGTGCGGCGTTCAAACAAGAGGTGCATGACGCGACTCTGGTTTCGCTTGGATCGATCTCTCCGATAAAGACGTGCGCTGAGATACTGGAGGAACTCGCATGAGTCTGCGCGCACGGCTTCAGCAGCCAGAGATACTCGTGGCCCCCGGGGTATACGATGGGATTACAGCTGCCATTGCATCGGAAGCTGGGTTCGAAGCTCTTTACCTGTCCGGGGCCGCCGTCGCCTATACGCGTCTCGGGCGTCCTGATATTGGGCTGACGTCTGTCACCGAGATGACCGAAACCATGGCATTGATCCGCGATCGGGTTGACCTGCCTGTCATCGTCGATGCCGATACCGGGTTTGGAAATGCTCTAAACGCGCAGCGTACGATGCGGTATTATGAACGCGCAGGCGCGAGCGCGCTGCAGGTTGAAGATCAAACCTTCCCCAAACGGTGCGGACATTTGTCCGACAAATCACTGATCCCATCCGGTGAAATGGCCGGAAAGATCGCTGCCATGGCCGACGCACGCGCCAGTGATGAAACCCTGATAATTGCAAGGACAGACGCGATAGCAGTTGAAGGATTCCAAGCCGCTCTTGACCGCGCCAACGCCTATATTGAGGCCGGGGCTGATGTCCTGTTCATCGAGGCGCCCCGTTCCGGCGACGAACTGCGACACGTTCCTCAGAAGTTCAATGGACGCGTGCCGCTTTTGGCCAACATGGTAGAAGGTGGGGCAACGCCTTTGAAAGGTGCCGCCGATCTCGAAGAGATCGGGTACTCCATCGTAATCTTCCCTGGTGGTATCGTGCGCGCCTTGGCAAAGACGGCTGGTGAATACTACGCCAGCCTAAAAGCCAATGGTTCCAATCGCCCATTCTCGGATCGTATGTTTGATTTCAACGGCCTGAACGACCGTATTGGCACCAAAGATATGCTCTCCCTTGGACAGAGTTACGAAGACAAGTCATGAGCGCTGTACTTCCAACACCACCTGAAGGCTTTGACCTTGAGGTGCCGGTACTTGTGATAGGAGCTGGTGCGAGTGGTTTGGTTGCCGCGCTTTCCGCGAGGGACCATGGTGGTGAGGTTCTAGTAATCGAAGCCGACGCCGTACCGTCGGGGTCGACGGCTCTGTCGGCAGGTTTGATCCCTGCAGCGGGCACCAGATTTCAGAGAAATGTCGGGATTGAAGACGCACACGACATCTTCGCACGTGACATCCAGCGCAAGGCACATAACGAGAACCCACAAGGCTTGGTCGACACGCTGGCGTCAAATGCCGCTTCGACGATTGAGTGGCTATCGGACCGGTTCGGTCTCCCGTTCTCGGTTGTAACGGATTTCGATTACCCGGGACACTCCCGGCGCCGCATGCACGGCCTGCCAACACGCTCGGGCCGTGAGTTAGTCGATTGCTTGCGGTCAGCTTGCGAAGCCGAGGGCATCGACATCGTTTGCAACCGCCGAGCCACAACACTGTTCAGTGACACCAGCCGAGTAACGGGGATTGAAACCGAAGGGCCGGACGGACCCGAGCGCATCGGCTGCGAAGCTTTGATCCTGGCGTGTAATGGCTTTGGCGGGAACCGAGAAATGGTTTCGCGCCTGATGCCTGAAATCGAAGACGCACTTTGGTTTGGCCACGATGGAAACACTGGAGACGCTGTGCGATGGGGGCATGCCCTCGATGCCGAATGCCTGCACCTTGGCGCGTATCAGGGCCACGGTAATGTTTCGACACCGCACGGGATACTGATCAGCTGGGCGGTGATTACGGCTGGCGGTATCCAGGTGAACGCTGAAGGACGCCGGTTCTGGGACGAAAGTCAGGGATATTCCGAAGCCGCCCGGGCCGTTCTTGCGCAGCCGGGTGGGGTCGCATGGGCGATATTTGATGCGCGCATTGCCAGTATCGCGCGTCAATTTCAGGACTTCAAAGACGCAGAGTCTGTTGGCGCGATACGCATGGCAGAGACAACCACCGAGCTTGCCGCGATCTGCGGACTTCCCGAGCATGCGTTAATGCAGACAATTGCAGACCTTCCTTTGGACTCGAAAGACGAGTTTGGTCGCTCCTTTGACGGACCTGGCCTCGCTCCACCCTACATGGCGGTGAAGGTCACCGGAGCGCTTTTTCACACACAAGGCGGTTTGAACATCGAAGCGGACACGCGAGTGAAGCTGAAAAACCGCACGACGTCGCCCAACCTCTTTGCCGCCGGGGGCGCGGCGGTGGGTGTTTCGGGAACATCAGACCGCGGATATCTGTCAGGCAATGGCCTATTATCCGCAGTCGTTTTGGGACGCATAGCAGGCCAGAGCGCTGCGCAGCATACACGAATGGAGTCAGGAAATGTTTGATTCAACGAAGGCGGGTTTTGGCCCGTCACTTGCAAAGTTCAACTGGGAAGACCCTTTTGGATTGGCATCACAGCTTAGCGAAGAAGAACGCATGATCTCGCAGGCAGCGGCATCTTATGCCGCCGATCGGCTCGCCCCTCGGGTGGACGAGATGTACCTCGAAGAAGGGGTGGTCACCGAGATCTTCTCCGAGATGGGCGATATGGGTCTTCTTGGAATCACTGTCCCTGAGCAATGGGGCGGGCTTGGTGCAGGCTATGTGAGCTACGGGCTTGTCGCACGTGAGATTGAGCGGATCGACAGTGGCTATCGCTCGATGATGAGCGTGCAATCCAGCCTCGTGATGTATCCGATCTATGCCTACGGTACCGATGCGCAACGTGAAAAGTATCTGCCGGGGCTAGCCGCAGGCAAGCTGATCGGGTGCTTTGGCCTGACCGAGCCGGAGGCAGGGTCAGATCCCGCAGGCATGAAGACCACAGCGACCAAAACCGACAACGGCTATGTTCTGAATGGTGCTAAGATGTGGATTTCGAACAGCCCAATTGCTGACGTGTTCGTTGTCTGGGCCAAGTCCGAGGCCCATGGTGGCAAGATCAAGGGATTTGTTCTTGAGAAGGGCACGGCGGGTTTATCGGCCCCGAAAATCGAGGGTAAGCTCAGCCTACGCGCCTCAATCACGGGCGAGATTGTTATGGACAATGCTGAGGTCGGAGAAGACGCGCTCTTGCCTGACGTCGAAGGTCTGAAAGGCCCCTTCGGTTGCCTCAACCGTGCCCGCTTTGGCATAGCGTGGGGCGCAATGGGCGCCGCCGAAGACTGTTGGCTCCGGTCGCGACAATACGGACTGGACCGCCGGCAATTCGGCAAGCCGCTTGCACAAATGCAGCTGTTCCAGAAGAAACTTGCCGATATGCAAATTGAGATCACACTTGGTCTACAAGCGGCTCTGCGGGTTGGTCGGATGCTAGAAGACGGCACGGCTGCACCAGAAGCGGTCAGCATGATAAAACGCAACAATTGCGGCAAGGCGCTAGATATCTCGCGCATGGCGCGAGACATGCACGGTGGGAACGGAATCATGGCAGAATACGGCGTTATGCGGCACGCGCAGAACCTTGAAACGGTCAATACATATGAGGGCACCCAGGACATCCATTCGCTGATCCTAGGTCGTGCGCAAACCGGGTTGCAGGCCTTCGGATGAAACCGCTCGCAGGTCTCAAAGTTCTGGAACTTGCCCGCATCCTTGCCGGTCCATGGGCAGGTCAGGTTTTAGCCGACCTTGGGGCCAAGGTCATTAAAGTAGAGAGCCCCAACGGAGATGACACCCGTACTTGGGGGCCTCCATTCATCGAGCGCGACGGCGACAGATCTGCTTCCTATTTCTACAGCTGTAACCGCGGTAAGTTGAGCGTCACGGCAGATATCAAGACCGAAGAAGGTCAGAAATTGGTGCGCGACCTCGCCGTTGAAGCCGATGTCGTGATCGAGAACTTCAAAGTCGGTGGATTGGCGAAGTATGGGCTGGATTATGAGAGCCTTTCCGCGTTGAACCCCGGCCTTGTGTATTGCTCGATCACCGGCTTCGGCCAAACCGGGCCCTACGCCGAACGTGCCGGATATGACTATCTGGTTCAAGGCATGTCCGGTCTGATGTCAATCACGGGCGACCCAAAGGGCGAGCCTCAAAAGGTTGGCGTTGCTGTCACCGATATCTACGCCGGACTCTATTCTGTCATTGCGATTCAGGCCGCAATTGCGGCCAGGGCAGTCACAGGGACTGGCCACCACATCGACATGAGCTTACTGGACGCCGGAACAGCGACGCTGGCCAATCAAGTCATGAACTTCTTTTCAACCGGAACGTCCCCCAATCGAATGGGAAACGAGCATCCAAACATCGTGCCTTACGAAGTTTTCCCTGTTGCCGATGGCGAAGTAATAATCGCGGCTGGTAACGATGGGCAATTTGAACGCTTGTGCGAAGTTTTGGGTCGCCTGGATCTGGCGCAAACGCCAGAATACAAAACAAATGCTGGACGTGTAGCATCGCGGGCCCAGCTTGTCCCAGAC
>JABDPD010000469.1 GCA_013042895.1 Boseongicola sp.
GAGCCTCCCCCCCGCGCAACGATTAGCAAGTCGGGTCGCGGGAGCGCGCCTCCGGGGGTGAGAGCGTTGAAGCCTTTGATGGCGTTCGTAACTTGTGGAGCGCAGGCCTCACCTTGCACCGCAACCGGCCAGATCAGCACTTTTCGCGGGAAACGGTCGCGCAAACGATGGAGAATGTCCCGGATGACAGCCCCTTGAGGTGACGTGACAACGCCAATGATTTCAGGGAGGTACGGGAGAGCTTGTTTACGCGCATCGTCGAACAGCCCTTCGGCTGCGAGTTTCTTTTTGCGGCGCTCAAGCATGGCCATCAAAGCGCCCTCACCTGCGACGGCGACGCGGACGGCGTTCAGGGCGAATTTTGAGGAAAAGCCCGAGGCAGTCATTTTGCCTTCAGCGACAACTTCCATGCCTTCTTCTGGCACGGTCCCGAGACCAGGCACCTGCCCCTTCCACGTCATGCAGGACAGAACGGACTTGTCGTCTTTGAGGTCAAAGTAGAGGTGACCAGAGCGCGCCAGCGTAACCCGGCCTACTTCGCCGCGCACACGGACGTAAGACATCTCGCCTTCGATTAGACGACGCACAGTTCCCGCAATTTCCGAAACCGAGAATTCTGGGGCATTGTCGCCGGGGGTGTCTTCGAACAGGTCCATGAGGCCTCTGGCTTGTGCTTGCACTTGTGGGACCCTAGAACGCCAGAGAGGCGAGGTGAAGCAGGACATTGCGATGAATATTCTCATTCTTGGCGGCGGCGGACGAGAGCATGCGTTGGCCTGGGCGGCGCTGCAAAACCCGAAATGCGATGTGTTGATCGTGGCGCCCGGAAACGCCGGAATTGCCGAAATCGCGACCTGTGCAGATTTGGACATCAATGATGGTGCGGTTGTCGTGGCTTTTGCGGAAGAACACAGCATCGATTTTGTGATTGTCGGCCCTGAAGCGCCTTTGGCGGCCGGGGTGTCCGATGATCTGCGGGCGGCTGGTTTTCTGGTGTTCGGACCAAGTCAGGCGGCGGCGGAATTGGAGGCCTCGAAAGGGTTCACCAAGGAAGTATGTGATGCGGCGGGGGCGCCAACGGCGGCTTGGGCGCGCTTTGCCGACGCGGAAGGCGCAAAGGCCTATGTTCGCGAGCAAAGTGCGCCGATTGTAGTCAAGGCAGACGGGTTGGCGGCTGGTAAGGGTGTGGTCGTCGCGATGTCGGAAGCGGAGGCTTTGGACGCGATTGAGGATATGTTCGGCGGTGCGTTTGGCGCGGCGGGCGCTGAAGTTGTAATCGAAGAGTTCATGGAAGGCGAAGAAGCGTCGTTCTTTGTGATATGCGATGGGCTCGACGCGCTGCCGATTGGCACAGCGCAAGACCACAAGCGCGTTGGCGAAGGCGACAAGGGTCCAAATACTGGCGGGATGGGTGCTTATTCGCCTGCTCCGGTTCTGAGCGATGATGTCGCTCAGCGGACGATGGACGAGATTGTAATACCCACGTTGGCGGAAATGGTCCGGCGAGGGACACCCTATCAGGGGGTTCTTTATGTTGGACTTATGATCAAGGACGGCGCGCCTCGGCTGGTGGAATACAACGTGCGTTTCGGCGATCCTGAGTGTCAGATCCTAATGATCCGGCTTGGGGCACAGGCGTTTGACCTGATGCATGCTTGCGCCGAGGGACGCCTGGCGGACGCGCAGGTGAATTGGGCGAACGACCATGCGATGACAGTTGTGATGGCGGCGAACGGATATCCGGGCGCATACAATAAAGGCAGCGAGATCAAAGGGCTGTCTGCTTTGAGCGAAGACAGTTTTCGCATGGTGTTCCACGCAGGGACGGCGCGTGATGGCGACCGTTTAGTGGCCAGTGGCGGTCGGGTATTGAGCGTAACGGCGCGGGCAGAGACGCTGGCAGCAGCGCGCGATGCGGCTTATGCGGATGTGGATGCGATTGACTGGCCCGAGGGATTTTGTCGTCGCGACATCGGATGGCGCGTTCTGGGAAATTGAGCGGGAGCTTTGGAATGGAACTGACGCGAAACGAAGCGGGAATCGAGACCGTTCTCGGAGTTTTAAAGCAGCAATTCGGTGAGCGGATTCAAACTGGCGTTTCGGTGCGCGAGCAACACGGACACACTACAACCTGGTTAGAAAACCAGCCCCCCGACGCGGTTGTGTTTGTGCGCTCGACCGAGGAAGTCTCGGAAATTGTGAAGGTCTGTGCGACTCATAAGGTGCCGGTTATTGCCTTTGGTACCGGCACGTCTCTGGAAGGTCACGTCAACGCTTCAGTGGGCGGAATATCTATTGATGTCAGCCAGATGGATGCGGTTTTGGCGGTTCATCCTGAAGACCTCGACTGTGTCGTTCAGCCCGGGGTTACTCGAAAACAATTGAACGAGTATCTGCGCGATCAGGGGCTGTTTTTCCCAATTGATCCCGGTGCGGATGCATCGTTAGGCGGCATGGCGGCGACGCGGGCCAGCGGGACCAATGCGGTGCGTTATGGCACGATGAAGGATTGTGTGCTGTCACTGAAAGCGGTGCTTCCGGATGGGCGAAT
>JABDPD010000470.1 GCA_013042895.1 Boseongicola sp.
CGAGCAGAACACGATGCAACTAGCTTTCGGGCTTTTGCGTGGGGTGAGCTTTGTCGCCGTTTTCGTCTTTCAGCCGTTCATGACCAGTGCATATCGGCAGCACCCAATCAGAGCGCATCTGAACACCTTCGTTGAGCGCCTTTAGAGCCTCGTAGTTGAATGTGTACTTTGCACCCTCACCTTTTGATGCCCAGATCAGCGTCTCATGCGCGTTCGTCAGCCGCTTGCCACGGAAGTTCGGCATCGGGTTAGATTTGCGCCACACCACGTCGTTCAAGATCCAGAAGCCCTGATTTTGAAGTTCGGCGCCCAGACGGAAAACGTTGTGATAGGAACCGATGACCCAGATGGCGCCATCTGGCTTCAAGATGCGACGGGCAGCGGCGAGCCAATCGCGGGTAAACCTATCATAGTGAGAGAAACTGCCAAACTGGTCCCAGGCATCATCCACAGCGTCGACCTTGGAGTTGTCTGGCCGGTGGAGCTCTCCCTTGAGCTGAAGATTGTAGGGGGGGTCGGCGAAAATCAGGTCGATCGAATTTTCCGGCAAGCTTTGCATCATCTCGATGCAATCGCCGTTCATAATCGTATTCAACGGCAATTTGGCCGCAGCTTTTTGCGTCTTTGTCGTCATCTCTGCCTCTGTCCCGCACCCTGTCCCGGGGCGCTGTGTTGTTGGCCTAAAGATGATTCAAAGGTGATTCGCCGTCAATTTCTTTTTTGAATCAATAGGTTAAGAAATTGTCTTGTCACAACATATTGTGGACGGTCTTGAACGAACGTCTATGGTGTGGGGTGACACCAAGATTTTGAATGGCCTCACGATGGACTTTTGTCGGGTATCCGGCGTTCTTTTCCCATCCGTAACCGGGGTGCTGTTGCGCCAAATCCACCATGATGCGATCGCGCACCACTTTTGCCACGATCGAAGCGGCCGCAATCGAGACGGAACGACCGTCACCCTTGATGAGTGCCGTCGCCGGAATAGCAAGATCCCGGGGAATCATATTGCCGTCGATCAACGCATAGTCGACTTGTACGTTCAGCCTATCAACGGCTCGGCACATCGCCAGATGCGAAGCTCTTAGGATATTAAGCTCATCAATTTCTTCGACACTCGCATGAGCAACCGAAACGTGTGCGACCTTCGCAAGCTCTTCAGCAAGGTATTCGCGCTTTCTCGCACTTATCTTTTTTGAATCCGCCAGGCCTTCTGGGATCTTGTCCGGCTCAAGCACCACCGCAGCCGCGGTGACCGGCCCGGCAAGTGGTCCACGGCCCACTTCGTCCACACCCGCTATGACGTGAAATCCTGCCCGCAACAGACGATGCTCTTCTTCGAAATTTGGTTCCATAATGCCAAAGATCACACCTTTGCCCACAAGCAAAGGGCGGCTCTTTGTTTCCAAAAGAGCCGCCCGAACTCGTACCCACCCACTCGTGAGAAGTACCATCTCACTCGTTAAACTTTGGGTCGGGGGGATGAAGCCCCGACCCGCCGGCGCAAACGGAGATGTGCGGGATGTCCGCGCCGGTGTTCCTGTCTTTTTCTATCGCCTCGCAACGTTCCATCCTTCGCGGCGCAAGCAACGCTCGCTGTAGACCGTTCGAATACCGCGATTGGTGTGAACAAAGGTCTCGCAGCGCTCAGGCAATTTCGAAGCAAACCGGAATTTTCGGTTAAGGCATCGCCCCCCGTATGCCACCCGATCACCGCGCCCGGTGTTCACAATCCGCAAACAGTTCTGAGGAAGTGGCGTCTTCTTGTATCCACGTCTTGCCTTGGGACCATGTCGATCAAACCGGCTGATCGTCCCATTGAATGCTCGACCCGCATGGGGGCGTTTAAGTGACCCAAGACGGCTCGCGCCGATCGTGGCCTCACTTTCTATTGCCGCCGCTTTTCGCCGATCCCTACGGTCGTCCACAGTCTTCGCTATGATCGCAACGGCTGCTATACCAAGGAGTGCTTTCGCGAGATCGTCATTGTCAGCTCGCGCCGGTGCTACAGTTGTTGTGGCAAGAGCTAGACCCAATATGGCAGTCGTAATCACCTTCATCGTTAATCCCCCAAGGCTTCGGCAGAAGCGCCGCGTTTGGCTGTGAGACCAATCTGGGAGCGACGAACAACGACAAGCAATGTCAGCGCGCTGATATGACATAACACCGGCCACACCCTCTGCTGTTATTGATTTTCCGCATTCAAACCCGCAGGGTCGCCAGCATGAAACGAATTGCTAAGAATCTCATCGTGAGCTGCGTGGTGTTTTCAAGCGCAACCGCTGCATCAGCTGCGTGCTTCGCAGATTATAAAGCGAAACAAGAGAACCCTTTGCGCCTTCACTACGGTGTTTTGGAGGTGAACGTGCAACCCTGTAGGATGACCAGGGCTGTAAAAGACAACGTAGCAAAGCGCGTTGCTGCTGGGGGATGGGTGCTGCTACAGGTTGAATCTGTGTTCGACGAAACAGGACTAGAGGCAAAAAAGCGGGATGCCGGTGAATTCTACCTCCGTTACTGACACACGCACTGCGGGAGCACGTGTTGTTGCGTTCGGTATCGTCGCTGTCGTGCTTATCCTTGGCGGCGCGGCAGCTTTCCTTTTGTGGAGCCTGCCCGACGCTAACGCGTTTAATGCCCGCGTTGAGCAACTTTTCATTGAGAACTCGGACCTTACATCCGCCGCGGAGATCAAGTTGCTGGAGATCCTGGCGCAATCCGGCACCGCGTTTTCGGAAACGCTTGGAAGCTATCGCGTTGTGATCTTTGTTCTGATGCTTTTTGCCACCGGGCTCCTCATTGCATCACTGGTTTTCGTGGTCACCATTGTTGTGTTGAACCGCCGCATTGGCGCGATTGAGAAGCAAGGCATTCAGGTCTCATCTCTGGTGATTAATCGCGGTGAAAACATCGTGGCGCTGAATGATATGGAGTTCAAACTGACTGGAGCCGCAATTGAAACCCTCGCGGTTCTTGCGGAAGCGCGGATGGACGGCGACGTACTTTCTGGCGCCGAAATCGAAGCTGTTATCTCGGGGCGCGATACCGCTGATTGCGAAGAAGCAGCTGGTGCCACTCGGATCAAACGGCTCAGAGACGCTCTCGGAAACCAGATGGTTGCCGAGCTGCTAATCCGCACCGTAGCCCGGCAAGGTTATATATTGTCAATTGACCAAAACGCGATCGAGATGACCTAGCTCGGACCATGCCCCTCGCGATAGCGGATTTCGCGCTGCGGGAATGGGATCTCGATATTGGCTTCTTTCAGTGCGTTCCAAATCAAGAAGCGGACCTCGGAGGTGTACTTATTGGGGCCGTCGTCGATGCCTTCGACCCAAAACTCGACGCCAAATTCAACGCCACTATCGCCAAATGCACGAAGCTCTACATCCGGTGCTTCAGGTTCCTCTAAGACTGCCGGGTGTTTCAGAACAGCTTTGGTAATCAGGTCAGGAATCAGGTTTATGTCGGTATCGTAGCTGACTGAGAAATCGACTTCGTATCGGTTCCCAGAACCTGCGTCGGACCAATTGATGATCCTTGAAACGATGAAATCCTCGTTCGGAACCACAATCCATTTGCCATCGAACGTCTCAAGAATCGTGGCACGGGCCCCCATTCGGATGATGGTCCCGCTTTCACCGCCGTCGAGTTCAACGAAGTCTCCGACAGTAGCCTGTCCTTCGAGCAGCAGGATAATACCCGAAATGAAGTTGGACGCGATTTTTTGCAGCCCAAAACCGAGTCCGACACCAATCGCACCACCAAGGAGCGCCAAAGCTGAGAGGTCGAGCCCCATGATGTTCAGGAGGATCAGACCAACCGCAACGAAAATCGCAAGCTCGAAGGCCTTGGCAGCAAGTTCACGCGTAGGCGGCCGCATCGTTTCCTGAGCGCGGATATAGGTCGTTCCTTGATCCGCAGACCAACGGCCCAGCCAGAAGAGAATTGAACCAGCAATCAGCGCCCGGGCTATGGCGAGGAACGAGAAGTTGATCCGGCCCATCGACACTCCGTTGGACTCGAGGATCAGAAGGAGCGGGTCTAAAAGGCCAACCACATACAGTCCGGCAACGGGCATTGCCACGTATTTGCCGAGTGTCTTCAGGAAAGGCTCGGTGACGATCTCGCGAACAATGCGGCGAATGGCGAGAAATACAAAAATGCGTTTGCCGAGCGCGATGACAGCTCCGGACCCGAAGAGCGAGCGTGTGACCTGTTCTCCAAGCGCAGTAAACGCATAGGCCAAAACCGGCAGCAGCAGAGGCAAGAACATCAGTCCAAATCGCCGAGAACTGGCAAAATAGGAGGTGTTCCCTTCGCCTGGACGAATGAGCTTATCCACGCGGGGGCGCAACCACGTCGAAAGAACGACGGCGAGCAGATATGCGGCCACCAGTAAACCGAACTGAGCATAGGCTGCAGGCGAAGTAATCCACTCGAACAGGATTGCCTGGCCTTGTTCGGCGTAGCGCTCGATTGTCTCAATCATCGCGATTCTTTCCTATTCTGCGGAAAAACCGCTTTTCCAAACATGACGCGTTTTCACTTTTTTTCCCATTATCTGCAACTGCGGGAGTTCATACCTTTGTTCATGTCGGGCCGGCATCGAACATCCCCGTTGTCTCTTGGCCCGTCCCCCTCGGTTGCGCAGCCTTCGCGTTGCGCAATCGAGGCGGTCAATACGTGTGTATGAGATCGGCCAGTATTTTGTGGGGGCACATTCTTTCGTGCCGGGTTGAGTGTAGTACATGGTCGTTGAACTGGGGGTTGGGTGCCTTTTGCCCAACCCCCACTTTCACTTATTGATTGCTTTGCAAATGCAGCTTCATATCCATCAGCACCTGCTGCAAAGATGTCGTCTCATCGAGCAAGCGTCGCGCTTCGTTCAATGAAATGACACCATCCTCAATCGAATGATTGTACTCACCCATTAGGGTCGCAAATCTCTGGGAGAGTTTGATCACGTCGCTGTTCAATGCACCAGTCGGGTCGCCACGCGTTTCGTCGTATTCCAGGCTCATCCCCTGTAACTCGGACAATGCTTTGGTGACAAATGGCAATGATGCCACGCGTTCAAGCTCAATAAGCACGTTTACTGGAATGTAGCGATCCGAGTTTTCGGGCGCCAAAGACGCATAACGCCCAAGCGTCGCCTTTGACTTTCCCGAAACCTCGCACGCGCGTGCATAGCCTATATCTTTGATCAGTGCCTCAGTATGGCGTTTTAGATATTCCCCATATGCGCCGCTCTCTTCAGTTTGCGTCGTCATTAATTATTCCTCTTCGGCCGTCCCCGTCGCCGTCCTTCTCTATTAATTCAAAGTCGGCGACTTGCCTATCATCGAATTCTCGTTTGACGGCGGGTCATTGCTCCGAGGCCTTAGGGAAAATAGATTGGTGCGTCGCCCTCGTGCCATTGGGCATATTTGCTCATCATCGAACTGAACTCATCCGACTGCAGGAACCGCTCAAGCCATGCTTGAAGTTTGGGCCACGGCTGTGCGTCGAACCAAGGCTTGTCGATGAAAGCAAATTGCCGAACGAACGGTAGGATCGCATAGTCGGCGAGAGAAGGACGCTTGAAAATCCAATCGTCGATCTGCAAATCCAACTCGGACAGGAATTCGGACGCCCGCGAGCGGTGATGATTGGGATCAGCGCCTTCGTAGCGGTTTGCATACTTTGTTCGATCGAGGTGGGTCTTAAACGGTCCATCGGCGCGTTCTATCCACGCATAGCCCGTGTCAGACATATCCAGCCAATCGAACGGATCATTACGCTTCAGCGCCCAAATCATAATGTCCAGACTTTCGTCGATCGTCTCGCTTTTAGAAACCAAGGTAGGTACGGTTGCACTTACCGACGCGTCAAGAAACGCTTGGGGTTTGTCGCGCAAGACAACTTCTCTCAACTCGACCCGGCAACCGCTCGCAGCCAGCGCAATCCGTGCGCGCATGGCGTAAGGGCATCTTCGAAACGAATAAAGGATCGGTTTCATTGCGCTCAGATAAACGTCTTCTATCCAACTTCCAATGACGGTGAATGCGCCTTGTCAGCAAAAGTGGCGACCCCGGCAGGATTCGAACCTGCAACCTG
>JABDPD010000472.1 GCA_013042895.1 Boseongicola sp.
GGTTGTCTTGGGTTCCGGTGTTCTATTAAGAATTTGAAATAAAACAAAAAGTTTACCTAAGCTCAAGTGTCTCATTTTCTCTTTTTAAGACGCAAATGCGCGATAACGTGTAGCGCCGGTTTCAAACGCCGGAAAGACCGGAAGCGGTTACCAACAAATTCAGTAGATTTCCAAGCCGCTCATTAACGTGGCGAATGGCCAAGCTGGCGCTTGCCAGAGTCACCCACTGCGCTGATATTGTTCGGATAACTTTGGCAGTCTAAAGTACTGATTGAATGAAGAATGGTGAGGGATTTGCAATCCGCTGCGTAACCACTCCGCCAACTCGCCGAAGCGACTGCGCTCTTAGCGGATGGATTTAAGCCGCGCAAGCGTGTTCGCACGTCTGTGCGCTTGCAGCGCTGCGCGGGTTATGGTTCAACAGAAATAACAGTTCTGAACGAAAGAGTTTAGTTGATGAGCGAATTCGCAAGACGCCGCACCATCATGGTCGACACACAGGTTAGACCGTCAGATGTGACCAAGTTTCCGATTATTGATGCAATGCTCACGATTCCGCGTGAAACGTTCGTGCCGCGCGCTTTGCAAGAGGCAGCTTATGCCGGGGAAAACCTTGCGATTGCGAAGGGACGCACACTGTTGGATCCGCGTACTTTGGCCAAGGTATTGGAGGCTGTTAACATTCAACCGACAGATCTGGTGCTCGATGTAGCCTGCGGGCTTGGCTACTCTTCGGCTGTGGCAGCACATTTGGCCGAAGCGGTTATCGCTCTGGACGATAATTCCGAGCTTTGCGCTGAAGCTGAGAACGCACTTTCGGCGGCAGGGGCGGATAATGTTGCAGTCGTGGAAGGAACTCTATGCGAAGGGGCGCCGAAACACGGGCCTTATGACGTAATCCTCATTCAGGGTGGTGTCGAAATGGTGCCGGATGCGTTTAAGGATCAGTTGAAGGACGGTGGGCGTATTGCGGCGATCTTCATGGATGGCCGGCTCGGGACGGTGCGGGTGGGTCTGAAAACTGACGGTGTTTTGTCGTGGCGCTTTGCCTTCAACGGAGATGCACCGGTCATTGACGGCTTCGCCAAGAGCCCGGATTTCGCACTATAACCTATTCTCAGGAAAGAGAAGCTTTGCAAAATCGCTTTTATTCAGGACTTACAACGCTCGTAGCCAGCGTATTTATGGCGACGGCAGTGCAGGCAGAAACGCTGTCGGATGCTTTGGTTTCGACCTATCGGAACTCGGGGCTGATTGATCAAAACCGTGCAGTCCTTCGCGCGGCGGACGAGGATGTTGCGCAAGCCGTTTCGACCTTACGTCCTGTTCTGAGTTACCTGGCATCTGCGGGATATTCGGATAATCAGCAAGGTTCAGGCACCAGCGCGTCGGTGGGACTTTCGGCTGAGATGCTGCTCTACGATTTTGGGCGTTCGCAGTTGTCGGTCGATATTGCCAAAGAGACAGTTCTGGCGACCCGAGCCGCTTTGATCGACGCTGAAAACACTGCGTTGTTCAATGCAGTCGCCGCCTATCAGGAGGTACGCCGTTCAAAGATTTTCGTTGAGTTGCGTGAAAACAATGTACGCCTTCTGACAGAACAATTGCGCGCCACGCGGGATCGTTTCGAGGTGGGCGAGGTTACGCGGACGGATGTGTCCTTGTCTGAGGCGAGCCTTGCGGCCGCACGTGCGGCCTTGGCAGCCGAGCGTGGGGGGTTGGCACGCGCGCAGGAGCAATATCGCACAGTGGTTGGCGAGTATCCGGGAGCCTTGGTTCCTGTTTCCAGCCTTCCTTCGATCCCGGGCACCGAGTCTGAGGCACGCGCGATTGCGCGCCAGCAAAATCCACTTGTGAAACAGGTTCAGCATCAGGTGAAGGCGGCCGAACTGGGCGTCCAAGTCGCGTCACGGGCAATGCAGCCGTCACTCAGTGCGAACGGCAATTTGTCGGTTGATGAGGACGGAAATGATGCCGCCAGCGTCGGGTTGTCGCTGAGTGGTCGAATTTATCAGGGCGGGGCGATCTCGTCCCAGCTGCGACAGGCGCAAGCGCGCCGGGACCAGGTGCGAGCGCAGCTTTACAC
>JABDPD010000473.1 GCA_013042895.1 Boseongicola sp.
ATTCGCAGACAAGCAGATCTCATCGCCAAATGGATGGGCGTGGGGTTCGTTCATGGAGTCATGAACACGGATAATATGACGATCTCAGGTGAGACCATTGACTATGGCCCATGTGCGTTCATGGACCGCTATCACCCCATGCAGGTTTATTCATCTATCGACCAGCAGGGCCGCTACGCCTATGGACGCCAACCGGATATGGCTATGTGGAACCTTGCCCAACTTGCAACATCTCTTTTGCCGCTCATCGGGAATGTTGAGGCGGCTCAAGCCAGTCTTGACCGTTTCCCTGAACTATTCCGAGTAGCATGGCTGGACGTGTTTCGAGCCAAGATCGGACTGAGGTCGCAGGTTGAAGGCGACGATGGATTAATTCAGGACCTCCTCACACGCATGGCGCACGGAAAATCTGACTTCACCAACACGTTTCGCGCGCTCGGAACGAAAAAGGCAAGGGACGAGTTTGTTGATCCCGACAGCTTTGTTGAATGGGAGAAAACGTGGAAGGATCGCCTGTCTGAAGAAGATGCAACGCCCGAGGATCGCCTGTCCGATTTACACTCCGCGAACCCTGCACTCATTGCACGCACACATCGGATCGAGCAATCAATTCAGTCAGCGGTCGCCGGTGACTTCGCACCATTCGAGCGGCTACACAAAGCGCTTACAGCGCCATTTTCTGATCCCGGCGACGCCAACGATCTCGCGCGTCCGCCATCGGAGGATGAATTGGTCTCTCAGACTTTTTGCGGGACGTGAACTGGCCTGTTTATCAGGATCAAACCCAGCGAGACCAAAACAAGTGCCACAATGACTGGTAATCCGAGGGTTTCATTCAGGAAAATCCACCCAAAAAAGACCCCGAAAACGGGTGTCAGGAAGCTGAACGCCGCAACGCTCGCAGCCGGGTATACCGAGAGCAGCCAGAGCCACAGAGCAAAGCCAAACGTCACAACAGCCACGATCTGAAACAACAGCCCCCACAAGTGAATTGGCTGCAAATCGCGGATTAATGGACCAAAGAGTGGAGCTGCAAGCATTAGGATTGGCGCAGAGACAAAGACCTGCCACACCAATTGACGGTCGGAAGCGACATCCTTCAAACCGGTTCGTGCGATCATCGCAATTCCCGCCCAGCAAAGTGCCGCGAAAAGCGCCAGCAGGTCACCAACCAATGAGGCCTCCCCGCCTCCGCTTCGCCAGATGATAGCAATTGCCACCCCAACAAATGCTAGTGCCTGCCCAGTCGCTTTCGGAACCGTTATGCGCTCCCCTGGAATGAAGAAATGCGCCATCAATGCGAGCCATAGCGGCATCGAATAAAAGATCACACTTACGCGTGTCACCGTCGTAAGATCCAGAGCATTGAAAAGGAGGATGAACTCCGCCGCAAAGAATGCACCAATCAACAAGCCGGGTTTCAAGTCCTCGCGCTTCAGCCCCAGCGAACGCTTGCGAATTGCAAACCAAAGCCAAATGCAAAAGATAGCGCCCACAGATCTCAGCCCCGCAAAAAAAACTGGCTGAAGCCCGTCATTCACTACGCGAATTACGACTTGATTGAACCCAAGCAACGCCGAGAACCCGATCAGAGCAAGGGCTCCTGTCGTGTCTATCCTTTCGCGAACAGCCATTTACACCGCCACCTTTGTTGAAACTAACCGGTACGCTCCGCCACGTTGTGTGTCCATATGTGACTGATGCCGAAACCAACCATTCGGCCACGCTAGCACGACCCATCCGCCGGCGGGGTTTTCCTTGCGCGCACCTTCGCCTAAAAAGAAATCGCGACAGGGAATTTGAGCAGATATGGCAGACACAATCATCGACCGCTGCGAGGCAAAGGGGCTGAGATTGACCGAACAACGTCGGACAATCGCTGCGGTTCTCGAAGAAGCCGATGACCATCCGGACGTTGAGGAACTCTATGCGCGTGCCAGCGGTGTCGACCCACGCATTTCATTGGCAACAGTGTATCGAACCGTAAAGCTCTTTGAAGAAGCGGGAATTCTAGAACGGCTTGATTTTCGTGATGGCCGCGCGCGTTACGAGGACGCCGACCGCGACCACCATGACCATCTGATTGATCTGCATTCTGGTGAGGTCATCGAGTTTGTCGACGCCGAGATCGAAGCCCTTCAAGAACGCATTGCCGAGAAACTCGGTTACGACCTTAAGGGTCATCGCCTGGAACTCTACGCGGTCCCGATCAAGAAATCCTAAAATAACTTCTCACGCCGCGCCGAGAGCCACCTCTGCTCATCTTCGCTGCGAGACAATGCAATCGCGCGTTCCATTGCCGCGTTTGCCGACTTTTGATCCCCTCTCCGCCGAAGCACCTCAGCCCGAGCCGCATGATAGGGCTGATAGGCTACCAGGCTCTCTGCCAAAGCCTCTATCTCACGCATCGCCAGATCCAGCTCCCCGGATTCGGCCATTGCGACCGCGCGATTTAGCCGCACAACGTCTGTTGGCTGAAAGGAAAGCAATCTGTCGTACAACATCGCGATTTGTCTCCAATCCGTACTTTCAAAACCGTCAGCGCCAACATGGAGCGCCTGAATGGCAGCCTGACACTGGAACGATCCCGGCAATCCACGCGCAACCGCCGCATCAAGCAAAGACAGGCCTTCCTCCAGTGCATCTTCGTTCCATAGTTGGCGGTCTTGTTCATCCAATCCAACGAGGCCGGCCCCTGGGCGGTGCCGAGCGTCTCGGCGAGCCCAGTTGAGAAGCATCAACGCAAGAAGCGCCTCAATCTCTGGCTCCTCCGGAGCAAGCTCCACCATTAGCCGCCCCAGAAATATAGCCTCGCCACAAAGCGTATCACGAATAGGTGCGTCGCCCGCACTGGCCGTCCAACCTTCATTAAAGATCAAGTAAATGACCGTCAGAACCGACTGTAGTCGCTCGCCCCATTCCTCGCGGGAAGGCACGCGGTACGGGATCCCGGCTGACCCGATTTTTGCCTTCGCCCGTGACAAGCGTTGCCCCATTGTCGCCTCCGCATCAAGAAACGAACGTGCAATTTCACGCGTCGAGAGCCCGCCGACGGTGCGAAGTGTCAACGCAATTCGGGACTTCTCATCAAGTGCCGGGTGACAACAAGTGAATATCAGTTTCAACCTCTCGTCAGGCAATTCATCCGGTTCGCACATGCGGGCCTCTTCATCTTCTACCATCATGCGCGTGATATCTGGCGTCTTGGCGTGAACCCGTTGCCCCTTGCGCAGCCGGTCGATGGCTCGACGCCGCCCAACTTGTAATAGCCACCCCTTTGGACTGTTTGGCACTCCTGAACGGGACCAATGGACCAACGCAGCCTCGACCGCGTCGCTCAATGCCTCTTCAGCCAAATCAAAATCGCCGACGGCATGAATGAGCGCCGCCAGCAATCGTCCACGATCCTGGCGGAGTACGTTGTCAAGCTC
>JABDPD010000474.1 GCA_013042895.1 Boseongicola sp.
GCGTCTGGCAGGTCTCATCAAACCCAGTCTCAAAGTGAAGGCCGATCTTGCGAATATCGGCAAATATTACGCCACCGAGTCCATGCTTTTGATGGACCCGTTAACCGGCACCTATGACGCGAATGCCACGCCTGAGTTCGGCTCGGACAGGTTGTTCGACTATTACGCTGATGTCGTTGCAGGCCGAGAGACTGTCGACTTGCGCGAGCAGGCTGTCTTTTAGCTTTCGCTAACGCGCCAGAATGGGTCCAAGAACCTCGCCACCAAGGATATGCAGGTGGAAATGTGGTACTTCCTGAAGCCCATGATCCCCCGCATTCGAGATGACACGAAAGCCTTTTTCGCGCAGCCCTTCTCTCTCGATTATCGAGGCGAAGGTCGCCCAAAAATCGTGCGTTTCTTCAGCACTGGCATTGGCCGCGAAATCGTCGATGGTGACGTACTTCCCCTTTGGAATAAGGAGCACATGCACTGGCGCCTGAGGGTTGATATCGCGAAACGCAAGGCTGTTGTCGGTTTCGATTACGGTCGATTTCGGGATCTCTCCTCGCAGGATCATCGCGAAAATATTAGAATCATCATACGTGTGGCTCATGGCAGTCCTCAGTCAACAAAGAGATAGTCGGTACGCGCGATGTCGAGCGCTTTATCGTGATCAATGCTCAGGAAATTCGCAAGCGGTGCGGCGTTTTCTTCAGGCGCGGCGTTCTCCCGGATGCGATAGAATTCGGGGAACTGTTCGTCACGTATCGCTTCAATCTCGCGGGCAAGACCGTTACGTAGCGTGGGCAACAGAGTTTCGTAATTTGCGTCAGTCGTGCCATCACCTGCGAGGCCAATGCGTCGCGCGTGTCCCTTGAGGTAGTCATCACCGTAATTGCAATCAATTTCGAGCAACCGGGTTTCGCATCGGTCAGTGTAGAAATCTCGAAACAGCTCTAGATTGGAAGGGTCCAGGCAAACGATCATCCGGTCCGTCTCGTAATAATCGAATAGCATCCGCATCAGAGCACGACGATGTCGCGAGCGTTTTGTGAGGTTCTCCTGAATACCGCCCAGGTCAGGGAGTGGCGTCGCCTCTTCGTCGAACAGAAACTCAATCGCAGGGACATTGGTGGCCGAACCAATGCGATCCAGAAGGCGCTTGGCGATGTGCCATTTCTTGCAAGTAACGATCATAAGCGAGCGCTCTCGACCGATCGTCGAGTCCTTTTCCCAGAAACGGGGCGCAAAACGCTCACCGACACGCCCCTTTCCGGTGAGGAACCTATGAAGTCGGCGGCCCTCGTCCGAAATCGTGAATGTGCGGTCCTTTTCGGCATAGACCGCGCCAAGTTTTGACTTCAGCTCGTTCGCGTCCGGGCTGATTTTGCGCGCAAAAAGGTAATCCTGTCCAAGAAGTAGATCGAAGTGATCGTTGTGAAACGTCACGGGCATCCCATAGTCGGTGAACATCAAAAACGTCGGCGTGCGGCAATCAATCTCGACTTCCCGGATTAGATGCCTAACGAGCGTTTGAAAGAACGTCTCATCGGGAATCCAGGTGGTGCGAAAGAATGCTTCGATATCCCGGCGCGCGTCGATGAAGTTTAGCAAAGTTTGGACGGATTGACGCCTGAGGCACCACCATTGTGATCCGATCATCATTCGCAATTCGGCCGGAACTTTCCTTTTTAAGCCCAAAGCTTGTTGCAGCTTCAACGCCCCATAGAACCGTCGTGGTTGCGCCCTTTCGTTGAAAAGGTGTCGATAAATGAGCCGTTCATCCCGAAAGCCGGTTTTGATCCAGTTGCTCTCAAAAAAGTCAAAACTCTCAATGATATCCACATTGCGCGCATCAAGGTATGAGTGGACGTATTCCGCGCTCTTAATTGGCATGCAGTCGCCGGATAGAAGGTAGAAGTGGGTAGCGTCGGGGAAGGTTTCGACCGCCGTACGTAGAGCACTGAGCGTTGCGGCAACGAGGCTCCATTCCCCCCAGCCGCATTTGACGCGCTTTTTCGCGAAGGCAACCGCAGGGTTGTCTTTCAGGCTGGCTTTCAGGGCCGTGAAATCCTGGGACGATGCGCGGGCGTCGAAGTGGATCGACACCATGTCACCGGCGGCCGTCAAACGTTCAGCCTGCGCGGTAATTGCCTCGCGGTCTTTATGACACAAAAGGATAAAGGCAATCTTCGCCATCTTTGTGTCTGTCCTCGCCTGTTTCTTGGTTTGGAAGACTTGTATCCGAAGGCGTCCCATTGAAGAAGCCTTGGTTTTTTGCTTGGGTGCAAAAAATGCTGTGCGATTTTTGCAGCGCTGGAATGGTACGCAGATTATGGGCTTCCCGGGAACATGGATGACTACCAGCGAGAGCATGGTTTATCGCGTTGTGCCCAAATGCGCCTGCTCAACCATTGGGCAGATCATGTACTACAGCGACCACGGCACGTTCTTTGATGGCGACATTCACGATGCGCGTGAAGGGCTGCACAAATGGGCTATGGATGAAAGTCAGCCGCTGATCTCCGACAACGTTCGAAGCCACAAGAGCCTGGCGTTCACCTGTGTGCGCAATCCCTACACCCGAATTCTGTCCTCCTTTTTTGATAAGATCGCGGGCATTCAGCGCAACGGACAGCGGTATCGCGGTAACTTGCTGCCACAACTTTCGCAGAAGTACGGTATTAACGTCGAAGGTGAGTTCGATCAGATCGCAATGTTCCGACGCTTCTTGCTGTTTGCACGCGATACGATTCGGTTCCGAAAACCAATGGATCCGGACATCCATTGGTCAGCGCAGTCGGGGCATATCTCAACGTTCATCCTCAACGGCGGACAGTACGATCAGATATTCTGGACAGAGAAGTTTAACGAAGGCATGCAGTCTGTTCTGGATAGAACTGAATTACCGCATCCAGTTGATCTTAAAGATATTCCCCGTTTCAACGTGAGCGCGGGTCATGGTCCGAAACGTACGCATCCGGTGGAGGATTACTTCGACGATCTGTCGATGCATCTGGTCTTTGAGATCTACAAGAAGGACTTCCGTCTTTTCAAATACGATTCTGAGAACCCTGCGAACAAAATGCCAAAAGGTCAGATTGATCTGGACGAGGTCCACGCCAAACTTGGCCGCTAACCCCGTCTGGCAAGTTTAGCGGCAAAGGTTTCAACCCGCTTGTCCAAGCGGCGGTTGAGCGACGTGCCTGTTACACGCAAAGTCTGCAAGAGCAGTTTTGATGCAAAGCTCGTTGCGCCGAGATCGAATGAGACAAACAATTTGGTTTCGGTAGATGAGGCTTCTTGAAGGTCAACGACGGCCATGCAGGTGCTCCCGTTGCCTTTGCTTTCAATCGCGTAGCCGTGCCCCTCATCAACTGAGATCAATTCCGCCTGTAGGTCGTAGGGTCGCTCACGCCACTCGAAACGGGCGTTCCATTGCGCGCCAGGGTCGGGCGGAGCGACGGAGCCAGTCCGCTCGATCTTGGTGCCTCGACCTTTCAGCATGTCTTCGAAGGCGTCGAAGTCGAGAATAGCTGCGTAGACCTGCGCAATCGGGGCTTCCACGATCTTCTGACTTGAGAGCTTCATCTGGGTTTTTTGGCCCTAATCCAGCGTGTCGGCAAGCCAGTTTTCAATCAGAAACCTAGCGATTGAGCCTTTGCGCGCTGGTTTGATCGTGGGGTCTTCTTCTGTCAACGAAAGCGCCATTTCTTCGCGGGTCACCCAAAGCGCGTCTTCCAGTTCTTCAGGATCAACGGTAATTTCTTTGTTCAGGGCGAAGCCGAGGCATCCGAACATTAGCGAGGACGGGAAAGGCCAAGGCTGCGATGACAAGTAGCTGACCTCGCCAACTTCGATTCCGGATTCCTCAAATGTTTCGCGCCGCACCGCGCCTTCGATGGATTCGCCGGCCTCAACGAAGCCCGCGAGCAGCGAATACATCCCTTCAGGCCAGCCCGGAGATCGGCCCATGAGAACCGAGTTTCCGTGTAGAATCAACATTATGACTACCGGGTCCGTCCGTGGAAAGTGGTGCGCATTGCAAGTCGGGCAATCGCGCTGCCAACCGGCTTGCGAAATGTCGCTTTTCGCGCCGCAACGCGCGCAAAACCCATGGATTTCGTGCCAGCTGAGTACGGCCTTCGCCATAGTCACCAATTCAGCCTCGCGGGCTGTAAGCGCGGTCATATTCGCGCGCAGTTCACAAAAGGCTTGCGATGTTGGCAGTTCCGGGTGGCGTTGTTCGGATGGGTCGTGAAAAGCACCGAGGGTGTCGGGGACCTCGTCCGGATCCCAGCCAGAGATATCGCGAGCGAACCTTGCGATACCTTCGTCCAGCCCGAGAAAAATCGCTTCTTCATCCGCTGAACTGAATACTTCATGATCTGCGGACAGCCAGGTGACGTTACGAGACTCAAGGTCCATCAGCGGCTTGCCGCGCCAGATTGCGAGAACACCTGTGTCGTCTTTCTGGAGGAGTTCGCTCAGCTCAGCCTTCGAGCCCCGCAGATGGGCTGCGCGATCAAGTCCAGATCCGCCAAAGGTGACTGATTCTGCTTTTTTCATCGACATCCCCTCGCCTTCCCTGCCGATGTGCCACGCAAGCCAGCGATTGGCAAATCCCCAAACACTCCCCCAAATCAGCAGGTTGCACAGCCCTCGGCAGGGATTAGCGTATCGCGTGAAGAATAGAATTTGGCGTCACGAGAAATTCATGGTCCCCTCAGAGTATAAATTCAGAAATTCAGGGAGCCTCTCATGTCTCATTTCAAAAGATCGGCAATGAGCCGACGTGCATTCCTTTCCACCACCGCTGGCGCTTCGATGATCGCGCTGCACCCATTCTCGGCGCGCGCATCCGCGGGTCAGGCGCATTTACGAATCATGGAGACTACCGATTTGCACGTTCACGTGTGGCCATACGATTATTACGCCGACAAGCCGCGCGATACCGTGGGCCTCGCACGGACTGCGGCTCATATTGCAGACATCCGGTCTGAGGCGACAAATTCGCTGCTCCTCGATAACGGCGACTTCCTGCAGGGCAATCCGATGGGAGATTACATCGCATACGAGCGAGGCATGAAGGAAGGTGATCTGCATCCGGTGATTACCGCGATGAATACGGTTGGATTTGACGCTTCAACGCTTGGGAACCACGAGTTCAACTATGGTCTCGACTTCCTGGTGAAATCACTAGCGGGCGCGAACTTCCCAATCATTTCCGCCAATGTGGTCAAATCGGAAGGAAGTGATCCGACAAAAGATGAAACACTCATACCTCCGTACGTCATACTCGATAGGATGCTGACAGACGGCTCCAGGGAGACGCACCCGATCAAAGTGGGGCTCATTGGTTTTGTGCCACCGCAGATTATGAACTGGGATCGCAAGCACCTTGAAGGCAACGTCACTGCGCGCGACATTCTGGAAACCGCGAGCGCCTATGTGCCGCAAATGCGCGAGGAAGGCGCGGACATTATCATCGCGCTCAGCCACTCTGGCATCGGCTCGGCAAACGCGACAGATGGAATGGAGAACGCCAGCGTCCCGCTTGCAGCAGTGGACGGGATTGACGCGCTTGTCACCGGACACAGCCACCTGGTGTTCCCATCCCCAACTTATGCGGATTTCGCGGCGGTCGACGCCGAGAACGGTCTGATCCACGGCAAGCCTGCGACCATGGGTGGATTCTGGGGATCGCACCTCGGGGTGATTGATCTCATGCTTGAGCGAGAGGCTGGCGAATGGCGCGTCGTGAATACAGCCGTTGAGACCCGGCCCATTTCCAAGCGCAATGAAGACCGCTCGGTCAGTGCATTGGTCGAAAGCCAGCAAGATGTGCTGGATGCAACCGCAACAGATCACGAGGAAACGCTGGCCTATGTGCGCCGGGCCGTCGGTAAGACCGCCGCACCGCTTCACAGCTATTTCGCGCTCGTTGCGGACGATCCGTCTGTCCAGATCGTCTCGATTGCGCAGAAGTGGTACATCGAAGAAATGATGAAAGGGACTGAGCACGAGGGCCTTCCGATCCTCTCGGCAGCGGCGCCGTTCAAGGCAGGAGGTCGCGGTGGCCCAGAGTATTACACGGATGTACCGGCAGGCGATGTGGCGATTAAGAACGTCGCGGATCTTTACCTTTATCCGAACACCGTACGTGCCGTACGCATCAGCGGCGCAGAGGTGAAGGATTGGCTTGAGCGCTCGGCAGGTATGTTCAATCAGGTTGCTGTTGGCTCAAGCGACACGCCACTCTTGAACCCGTCTTTCCCATCTTACAATTTCGATGTGATGGACGGTGTGACATATGAGATCGACCTCAGTCAGCCGTCGAAGTTCGGACCAAAGGGCGAGATGGAGAACCCTGACGCGAGCCGGATCAAGAACCTCGCGTATAACGGACAGCCTGTGACCGACGACATGGAGTTCATCGTCGCAACAAACAACTATCGCGCCTCGGGTGGTGGCAGCTTCCCAGGCGCGGATGGGTCTACGGTCGTGTTTGAAGCGCCCGATACCAACCGCGACGTGATCGTTCGATACATCGTTGAGCAAGGCACCATTCAGCCAAGCGCGGACGCCAACTGGACGTTTGCGCCTCTGGCGAACACCTCTGTCGTTTTTGAGACCGGGCCAAAGGCCGCAGATTACGTAGATGATCTAAAGAGCGTCGACGTTTCGCCTGCCGGTGACGGTGCGGACGGATTTGCACTGTTCCGGTTGAATCTCTGATCCGATGGATCGCGCCATAAAAAATGGCGCTCTATGAAGACTTGGTGGCGGGGGTTGAAGGCCTCGCCATCAAAGGTATCGCCAACGCCTATACATCCATGAACGGGAACATGTTCAGCTTTCTGTCTCCCGATGGAACTTGGGCCTTCCGATTATCGGACGTTGATCGACCGGAATACGAGCGTATCATTGGAGCTTCTGAAGTGGTTCAATTCAACAGTTCTATCCGAGGCTACGTCGAAATTGGGGACGCTTTGGCCGAGGATGGTGGCACACTTAGTGGCTGGTTCGCCAAGTGCGTTACGAACGCCCGCTCCCTCAAACCAAAACCGACAAAAAAACAGTAGCCGCTGGGCTGCCCACAAAGCAGGCAGGGCGTTCGGGATTGCTAAAAAAATTGGCAATGCTAGGTGTAATAACGCACAGCGCCGCAAAGGGGCTGGCCTTCGCCAAAGGCGACAGAGACAAGGTGTTCGGTTTCAGGAAACACCATCAAACAAGGAGGATGCTGCCCATGTTCACCCGTGCCATTCTGGCCAGTGCAGGAATTTTTGCTGCCACTCTGGCCTCCGCTCAGGAAAATGTGCCCTTTGCACTAGACTGGAAATTTGAAGGCCCCGCTGCGCCATACTTTGCAGCCATCGACAACGGCCATTTCGGCGATGCCGGACTTGAGGTCGAAGTGGCCGCTGGTCAGGGCTCGCTCGATGCGATTCCAAAGGTCGCGACTGGGGCTTTCCCGGTTGGCTTCGCGGATATCAACAGCCTGATCAAGTTTCTCGACCAGAATCCCGGCGCGCCTGTTACGGCTGTGATGATGGTCTATGACAAGCCACCGTTTGCCATTGTTGGCCGCAAGAGCCTAGGCATCATGGCGCCGAAAGATCTTGAAGGCAAAACACTGGGTGCTCCACCACCGGACGGCGCATGGGCACAGTTCCCGGCATTCGCAATAGCGAACGACCTCGACGTTTCAGCGATCACTGTTGAGCCTGTGGGCTTCCCAACGCGTGAACCTATGCTGGCTGAAGGTGAAGTTGATGCGGTCACCGGTTTTTCGTTCTCGTCCTATCTGAACCTC
>JABDPD010000481.1 GCA_013042895.1 Boseongicola sp.
GGATCACATCGTGTATCAACGCAGCCACAGCACCCAGCGAGAACTGCCACTCAAATCTGAGCCAGATATAGAACAGGATCGCCGCCATGGCAGCCGCAACCGCAATAAGCGCCGTTCGGATTAATTCACCCGAGACCTTAGGGCCCACGCTTTCAACCGAAGTGAACGTCAGCGTCGGAGCAACGGCCTGCAAGGCCGCCTCAACCTCACCGATAACGTTACCAGTAACGCTTTCCTGACCTTCTTGTGCCTGAATGCGGATCATCGACACGTTTTGATCGTCCGCGAATGTGGGATCAAACACCTGCGAGATTGCAACATCACCAAGCTGCAAGGTTTCAACCGCCTCACGGTATGCGCCCACATCTACAGGCTGTACGGCTTCGGTGCGGATTGTTGTGCCGCCCCTAAAATCAATGCCGAAGTTCAGGCCAACCGTCAGCCATAGTAAGATCGAGGCGATCATCGCCACGATCGAAGCGCCCATAGTCACATACCGGAACCGGAAGAAGTCGAAATTTGTCTCTGCGGGAACAAGTCTCAGTCTCATGGGCTTAAACCTCTATTGTCCGCGGACGTTTCCGCTCAAACCACATGACAACGATCAGACGCGTCACAAAAATCGCCGTAAACACCGATGTCGCAATCCCGATCATCAGCGTCACCGCAAAGCCCTTCACCGGCCCTGAGCCCAAAGCGAACAGGATCATCGCCGTCATGAACGTTGTGATATTGGCGTCTATGATTGCGCTCAGAGCCTTTTCATAGCCGAGCTCAATCGCCCGACTTGGGCCTTTCGCGGTCTTCAACTCTTCGCGTATTCGCTCGAAAACCAGCACATTCGCATCCACGGCCATACCAATGGTCAAAACGATCCCAGCGATCCCCGGCAACGTCAGCGTCGCGCCCAACAGGCTAAGGATACCGAATAGCATTGCGACGTTTAGCAAGAGCGCGATATTCGCAAATACCCCGAACAATCCGTAAGACAACGCCATAAAGACCAGAACGGCCGCAAATGCGATCAAAGATGCGATCCGCCCGGCCTCTATCGAGTCTTGCCCCAACTCCGGCCCGATTGTGCGTTCCTCAAGGAAGGTCATCTCGGCCGGCAATGCACCCGCCCGAAGCAATACCGCCAACTGCGTTGAACTATCGACGGTAAAGTTGCCCGTAATCTGGCCCGACCCGCCGGTTATCGGCTCATTGATCCGAGGCGCTGTAATCACCTGCTCATCCAGAACAATCGCAAACGGCGCGCCTGTATTTTCGGTCGTGTAACGCCCAAAAACGCGCGCGCCCGATGGATTGAACCGGAACGTAACCGACGGCAATCCGTTCTGATCAAAGCCTGGTTGCGCATCAACCAGATCATCGCCGGTGACCACAGCCGTGCGCTCAAGAATGTAGTAGAGCGATGTATCGTCCAGATCCTGAACCAGAATTTCACCTGGTCCCGGAACAGCCTCGGGGTTGCTCGTTTGCTGGATCACAGGATGGAACGTCAACCGCGCCGTTGTACCAATCAGAGCCTTAAGTTCTTCTGCTGAGCCAATCCCAGGCACCTGGATCAAAATCCGATCAGCACCTTGCCGCTGGATCGTCGGCTCACGGGTGCCAACCTCGTCCACTCGGCGACGAATAATCTCAAGCGATTGCTGTATGGTGCGATTGTCGGTCGCCGCCTTTTCTTCCGGCGACAAAGTCACAATGATCGTGTTCCCGCGCCCCGTCACGGCAATGTCCGTCGCGCCAACACCCGTCAAAGATGCTACTGGCTGCGCCAGGGCTCGCACAGCAGTCAGCGCAGGAGCCAACCCCTCAGGTTGCGAAATCCGAACATGCAGCTCACCTGCGGGCGCATCTTCAATCCGTTCAACAAACCCGACATCATCCCGGATCGCCACAAGCGCGTCCCTCACACCGAGCCAGTACCCGTCCATACGTTCGACATAAACATCCGCCACCTGAACTTCGGCCAGAAGGTGCGCTCCACCGCGCAGATCGAGACCCAGATTGACCAGTGAAGATGGCAAAAACGATGGCCAAAGCGCCGCCGTGTCCTCACGTTCGGGCGTCGACCCAAGCGCTTCGATTTCGGCGATAGCATCGTTGTGCATCTCAACACGGGAATAGAACCCGTTTGGAAACGCAAGAAGCAAACCAAGCAGGCACACCGCCCAAATGGCAAAGCGCTTCCAAGCGGCGATCTGAAGCATGAAAAACCCTTAAGTATTCGCGGGTTCGGTCTTGGACCGAACTTGCGTGATCGTATGCTTAACCACCCGGACGTTTACGCCAGAGGCAATCTCAATCTCTATCTCAGCATCTTCGCGCACCTTAGTGACCTTGCCGACAATCCCGCCAGCCGTCACAACCTGATCCCCGCGACGCAGCGCGTCGACCATGCTCTGATGCTCTTTCAGCTTCTTTTGCTGGGGGCGAATAAGGAGGAAATACATAATACCGAAGATAAGCACCATCGGAATGACGAGCGACGTAAATACATCCCCGCCACCGGCAGCCGCTTGCGCATGTGCAGGCGTGACGAACATCTGAGTTTTCCTTGTCTAAGTCAGCCCTCTTCGGGGCTCTGTTTCAGCTTGGCGCGCACCCTATCTACGGGCGCAAACATTGGCAAGCAACGCCCACCCTTCCAACATCACGAATTTACCCCACATCAAAAATCCCAGCCATAGCGCACAAACAGCGTCTCAGTGCTGCCCGCTGGATCACGCAATCCCGCGTCCGACAAATGGCTCAAAAACCATTGAAACCCGCGCCCCACTTTCCAACACGCGCCCAATTCCTCCAACAGTGCGAAACATCGGGAAATGCACATCCGAAGCACCCGGCACTTCGTCCTTTCGAAAGTAGACCCCGGGGCCAAAACTCGCCTCGAAAAACCAGTCTCCCTTGAAGATCGAGCGTGTATAACTCACCCCGACTCCAGCCTAGGCGACCCCATCCGTCATCGCTATCGCCCCAAGTCGTCAGGCCCGATGACCGGAGGTGTCAATCGGACGGAAATCGTATTCCGCGGCCACCGCCGGCGACGCCTTGCGGTATTGTCTCAAGTCATCATACCCAAGCGATAACGACAGACGCCGCGCTTCCTCAGACGACACTGGCGGGGCAATCAACGCCACAAATACAGAGCCTAACAGAGGTTTCAAACACCTCTCACCCCAAACCATCCTCGGACCATTTCAAGGTACAGCCCGAAAGGTCGGCTGAGCAAGATCATCAGAAACGCCGTAGTTGGTAACAGTGTCATGATCTGAACCAACGAGGCCCCTGCCACCAACAGTGTGATCGCATAAACCGGAAGCTGAAATGTCAGAAACGCGAATATATCCATCAGGGTCCGGCTCCAACCAATTGAGGCATTGCTTTTAACAAACACCCAGTCCCGGTAGAGCCCATACGGGCGTCCGGTAACAATCATTAGCGGCACCATGACAAGTCGCGTCACCAACACCTCGCGCGGTTCCATGCCAGCCAAATAGAGTTCGGTCAAAGCAGCCACCGTCGTGAAAAAAAAGATCGAGGCCAGAGTATCGACAATCACAGTTCGCATAGCGGATCTGTCGCTGAACCGTATCGCACAAGCAACCCCTGAACACGCCAAAACAAATCCCCATTTCCTCGGCCCAGAAAATCCGCCATATAGCGCGCACTTGAAACACTGAACCCAGAGGACAGGACAATGCACGACATCCGCGCTATCCGCGAGAACCCCGCAGCTTTCGACGCCGCTATGGCAAAGCTCGGGATTTCGGACGCGTCGTCTGAGTTGTTGTCTGTCGACGAGGCCCGTCGCGCGGCCATTCAAGTCGCCGAAACCATGAAGGCGGCAGGTAACGCCGCCGCCAAGGAAATCGGTGCCGCAAAGGCCGCTGGCGATGATGAGGCATTCAATCGTCTCCGCGCAGAAGTTGCCGACACCAAGAAAGCGACCGCCGAGCAGGAGCAGATTGCAAAAGATCTCGACGCAAAGCTCCGCGATCTTCTTATGTCCCTCCCTAACCGCCCTTACGACGACGTCCCTGAAGGCACTGACGAGAACGACAACGTCGAGCTAAAGCGTCACGGCACGCCTCCAACCTTCGACTTCCAGCCAAAAGAGCACTTTGAAATCAAGGGCGTAAAAGGTGGCATGGATTTCGAAACCGCCGCCAAGCTCTCCGGCAGTCGCTTCGTGCTGATGTCCGGAGCCGTCGCTCGCGTTCACCGTGCACTGGCCCAATTTATGCTGGATACACACACCGAGGAAAACGGGCTGACGGAAACCATTCCGCCCATTCTGGTGCGCGACGAAGCGATGTATGGCACTAACCAACTGCCGAAGTTTGCCGAGGACAGCTATCAAACCCGTGAAGGAATGTGGCTTATTCCGACGTCTGAGGTGTCGCTCACCAACATCGTTGCAGGCGAACTCATTAATGAAGATTACCTACCCCGCCGTTACGTTGCGCATACCAACTGCTTCCGCTCTGAAGCTGGCAGCGCGGGCCGCGACACATCGGGCATGCTGCGACAACACCAGTTCGAGAAAGTCGAGATGGTTTCGATCACGCATCCAACGACCTCCGACGTTGAACACGCCCGCATGACTGCTTGTGCAGAGGGTATTCTCGAGCGCCTCGGCCTCGCCTATCGCACGGTCGTTCTGTGCACCGGCGACATGGGCTTTGGCGCGCGCCGCACTCACGACATCGAGGTTTGGCTACCCGGCCAAGACACCTACCGCGAGATTTCATCCGTTTCGACCTGCGGCGATTTTCAGGCGCGTCGCATGAACGCACGCTTCCGCGGCGAGGACGGCAAACCACAATTTGTGCACACGCTGAATGGTTCCGGTCTTGCTGTAGGTCGTTGTCTTATTGCCGTCCTGGAAAACGGACAAACTGAAGATGGTGGCGTTAACCTTCCTGAAGCGCTTACTCCATGGCTCGGTGGCAAAACCCGCATCACACCCGAAGGCACCCTCGCCTGACCCATTGACCCTTGCTCCGGCTTCGCGGACACTTCCAAAAAAGCCGGAGCGCCTCCCTTGGCCGACGACCAACTTACCCTCGACATCCCGTGGCCACCTGAAAACCCGCGCGTTCTTCTAGCCACTTGCATGAAGGACGAAGGCCCTTTCATTCTTGAGTGGCTCGCCTGGCACAAGGCGATCGGAATCACAGATTTTGTCGTATTTTCAAATGATTGCACTGACGGCACCGATGCACTTCTCGACCACCTCAATGCGCGCGGGGACCTCACGCATCTGCCCAATCCTGCCAGCCATTTCGGCAATAATTACTATCAGCCCGCGGCCCTGAACTATGTCCAGGACATGCCAATATTCCGCGCAGCTGACTTCATGCTCTCCAGCGATGTGGACGAGTTCGTCAACATCCGTTGCGGCGATGGGACACTCCAAAGTCTGTTCGCAAGCGTCCCTGCGTTCGACGTTTTGTCTATCTCAGAATTGAATCACGGCATTAATGATCACGACCATTTCAAACCCGGCTGGGTCACCGAATTGTTCCCCCGCCACGAAACACCGCGTCCAGGCCGGTGGCGTGCAAAGACCGGAGTCAAATCCCTGACTCGCCTGTCTTCACGCATCGAGAAAGTCCGTAACCACCGCCCCGACTTGTCGGTCCAGTCGGAACAATCAATCTGGCTGAACGGTTCTGGTAACCGCATCCATGAACTCGCCAATGATCCTAAAGAAAACGGTATTGATTCACGCCGCGCACGCGATCTGGTGT
>JABDPD010000486.1 GCA_013042895.1 Boseongicola sp.
TAGGTGATGTCTTCGCCAATGATGTCGGGGTCGTCTTCTTCGACCTGCTGTGCCAGCGCATAGTTTGGCGACAGCGTCGCAAGAATTGCAGCGGCTGTCAGGCCGCCAACAGCCCATTTGCCTGCACGGTCAAGAAACTCGCGTTTGGTGATTTTTCCGTGGGCGTAATAGTCATAAAGATCCAGCAGATCCTGGTCGAAGTCCGCCGCGGTGAGGCGTTTGGCCGGTGTGTGTTTGTTCATTGAAAAATCTCCCTGATAAAGGATTCATCATACCACGCTCCCACACGTCGACCAACATCGACGTCTGCCTTCCCGCTACAAACATGCCTGAATGACGATCCCCTCATACCGACCACTTCACCGTTTCAACCCCGATAAACCGCCCCATGCGCTCCAGCTCCGCCGCCAGCTTCTCGCGTCTGTTCTCCGGCCATTTCACCCCAGGTTCCTGCCAAAACCCGATTACGTTCAGCGCTCCGGCCTTCCTGTCCGCCTTGATCTCGATCCGCCCGACAAACCGGTCGCCCTCCAAAATCGGGAACACGTAGTACCCCCAGATCCGCTTCGCCGCAGGCACAAACATCTCGACTCGATATTCAAACCCGAAGAGCCGCGACAACCGACTACGGTCCCGGATCACCGGATCAAACGGGTTCAAGATTCTCAACCGACTGGTCGCAGAGCCTAAACCGGCCAGCCGCGCCTCAATGTCTGCAGGGGCGAACGCCTTCACCCATTCACGCGAGGCCGTCTCAACCTCTACCGGCACCAACTCCCACTCATTCTCAGCGATCCAAGTCCGTACCTCGTCCGAGCCAACCGCATCCCAATACCGCTGTACATCCCCCGGTGCCCCAAAGCCCATACGATCCAGTGCAGCGCGGCACAACCAGTCCACCTGAGCCTCATCCTCCAAACAACACTCATGCGGCAAAGCCGGAAACACCCGCTCTGCCAGATCGTAATACTTGTTGAAATTCACCCGATGGCACGTCGCCAGCTCGCCCGTGTACCACATGAAATCCAGCGCCAGTTTGTGCGGAGGCCGCGACCACATCTCTTTAGGGCCCTCAACTCTCGTATCAAATGCATGCGTCGACAAAGCGCCTTCCTCGAGAATGCGCCCTTTTATCGTCTCGCGCGCCGCCTCATCCGGCAGATTCTTCCACCACCCGGCGCGGCTCATCTCGGCCCTCTTCCGGCGAAACTGCCGTTCCCACATGGGCAGAAACTCCATTGGCAGCACCGAAGCATCATGGGTGAAATGCTCGAAAATCCCCCGATCCTTCGCCAACACACGATCCAGCATTGGCTCGCGGTATTTGTTGTTTCGGCTCCACAGAATATGATGATGCGCACGCGACACCACCTGAATGGAATCAAGCTGTACAAACCCAAGCGCCTTGATTGTGCCCAGCACATCCAATGCCCCGGTCGGCGCATCAGCCAGACCCTGCAAGGTTAGCCAAAGCAACCGTGCGTCTCTGTTTTTGATGCGTAGTGGTGTCACAGCCAGCCCTTCTTGCCCCCTGCCACCCTATACATCCCCGGTCTGACCGGGTAGAGCCGGCGCAACATCAGCGCGCCCAAAGACGAGGCCGCGCGGACCCATTCAATTACCGAAAGCAGATCAGCCGTGAAACAGGCTCTTCAAGATGCGCTTGACGCGCGTGGGTACGACACCCTCACCGACGTCCAAACCGCAGTTACTGATCCTGACCTCACCGGGAAGGACCTCCTCGTCTCTGCGCAAACCGGCTCGGGCAAAACCCTCGGTTTCGGCCTCGCCATTGCGCCGAACCTTCTCGGGGAAGCAGATGCTTTCGCCCCCGCCGACGCCCCGCTCGCGCTCGTTATCGCTCCGACGCGGGAACTCGCTATGCAAGTGAAACGCGAACTCGCGTGGCTCTACGCCAAGGCCGGCGCCGTCCTCGCCTCGACCGTCGGAGGCATGGACATGCGCGACGAACGCCGCGCCCTCGCTCGCGGTGCGCACATCGTCGTCGCTACTCCAGGCCGTTTACGCGACCACATCATGCGTGGCTCGATCGAACTCGGTAATCTCAAAGCGGTCGTTCTCGATGAGGCCGACGAAATGCTCGACCTTGGGTTTCGTGAAGATCTCGAGTTCATCCTCGAACAAGCCCCGACCGACCGTCAGACGCTGCTTTTTTCCGCCACCGTCCCGGCCCAGATCGCCAAACTGGCCAAAAGCTACCAGAATGACGCGGTGCGCATCGCAACGACAACCGGCGAAAAACAACACGCCGACATCGATTACCGGGCCCTTCGCGTTTCGGCTCGCGACGGCGAAAACGCTATCATCAACGTGCTGCGTTACTACGAAGCGCCCAATGCAATCGTGTTCTGCAACACCCGTGCGATGGTCAACAGATTGACAACTAGATTGTCAAACAGAGGCTTTTCTGTAGTGGCCCTTTCCGGCGAGCTTTCGCAAAGCGAACGTACTCACGCACTGCAAGCCATGCGCGACGGTCGTGCCCGTGTCTGCGTCGCCACAGACGTCGCAGCGCGCGGCATCGACTTGCCGAACCTCGAATTGGTGATCCACGCAGAACTGCCAACCAACCAGGACACGCTACTTCACCGTTCAGGCCGCACAGGAAGGGCAGGACGCAAAGGTGTCAGCGCTATGATCGTGCCTCCTGTAGCCCGCAGAAAAGCCGAACGTCTGCTCGGCTGGGCCAAGCTTCGTGCCGATTGGGCAGACGCGCCATCTGCCGAAGAAGTCTCGGCACGCGACGATGATCGTATGCTTGCGGACCCCGATTGGAAGGCTGAAGCGGAAGTTTCACATCAGCCCACAATTGACAAGTTAGTTGCCAACTTTACCATGGAACAACTTGCCGCTGCCTACGTCCGACTCTATCGCGAAAAGCACACAGCGCCCGAAGAGCTGTCAGACCTCTCCGAGCCCGCCACGCCGCGTGCGCCGTTTGGCCCAAGCGTTTGGTTCTCCCTCGAAGGCGGCCGCGCCGC
>JABDPD010000490.1 GCA_013042895.1 Boseongicola sp.
GTTATGATCCGTACTCTGATTGCCCTCACTACGGTACTGTTTATCGCCGCCTGCGCGTCACCTGCGCCACAAATCGGACCCGACGGTAAGCCGATTCCGCAGCGTTATATCATTGATGAAGGCGACACCGCTGATATTCAGTTCCGAGTGCTGGATGGAGTGAATGCTTTGAGGGGCGCATCTGGCGCCGGTCAAGTGCGCTTGTCTTCGGAGTTGAATGCTGCCGCGGCAACCCATTCCCGCGATATGTCAGTTCAAAATCGGCCCTGGCACTTTGGATCTGACGGCTCCAGCCCACTTGATCGTGTAGCACGGGTGGGATTCACCGGTACGCTCTTGGGCGAGAACATTTCTGAAACGTATGAATCCGAGCTGGAAACACTTTCAGCCTGGATGGAGCAGCCTGATACGCGCAACGTCATTTTGGATCCTCGCGCGAGTGACATGGGTATCGCATGGTTTCAGGAGCCAAACGGCAAAATTTGGTGGACGATGATTCTCGGGGCACGAAGTGCGAGCGGATTACCTGCGAGTTAGCTCCACTATTTGTGGATCGAGATGATCGTTCCAGTCGAGACCATCGAATAGACCTCTTCCATTTCTTCATTGGTGACTGCGATACATCCCCAAGTCCAATCGGGTTTCAGCTTGCTGAGGAATGTGCCCTCGCCATGGATGAAGATATCACCACCAGGATCTTGGCCGACGGCTCTTGCCTCAGCGACATCACGGCGGTTTGGATAGCTAATGCCCAATGACAGGTGAAACCGGCTGTCTGGGTTTCGACGGTTGATGCGATAGTGACCCTCGGGAGTCTTGCCGTCGCCTTCAACCTTCTTGTCGCCCTCAGGCGCGAAACCAAGCGCAATATCATAGGACTTCAAAGCTCGGTTGCCGTTGAGAAGGTACATCTTGCGCTTTTCTTTGAGCACAACGACCCTCGTAACTTCAGGTCCGGTGTATTTCCGATACTTAGAAGCGCAAGCAGACAGAGCAGCTGCCATTAGTCCAAAAAGCGCCAAACGCCGTGTAAATCTCATGATCGCCGCCCGACCCTGTTGCCTCAGCCACCGTATAGCGCATTGCAATCAATTCGTGAATCCCAGTCACAAAAGAGAAAGACCCGCTGCAATTTCGATATGTGTGGACCAGCGAAACTGATCAACGATATCGATCCAATCAAGCTTGTAGCCAGAATTCGTTAAGATTGCGGCATCCCGCGCAAAGGTTACCGGATTGCAGGAAATCGCTGCAACACGTTGCACTTTTGCAGCAGCAATCTCATTGAACTGCGCCTCTGCCCCGGCCCGCGGCGGATCAATCACGACTGCATCGAAGCGATCAAGTTCGTCGGGCATAAACGGTCTGCGAAACAAATCGCGCCGCTCTATGTTTACGCGCTTGACGCCAGTGGCGTGTCGCCATCCGGCGTGAAGAGCGTCAAGCAACTCCTGCTCGCCTTCAACGGCGTGGATTTCCGCTGTCTGGGAAAGCGGTAAGGCGAATGTCCCGCAACCCGCGAATAAGTCGAGCACTTGGTTTGCATTTCCAACGATTTCCCGCACGGCCTCAAGCAAGGAGGATTCTCCCTCGGCCGTTGCCTGTAGAAATCCGCCAGGGGGGATGGGAACGGGTGCCGTTCCCAGTCGGAGGATCGGCGGCACACGTTGCGCGATAACATCGCCGTCCCAACTGATACGTGCAAAAGCAGCCTTGTTTGAGATATTTATGAGATCGGAGTTTAGCTGTGGGTCGAGGGGCTTACCTTCGCTCATTGCAACATCAAGGCCAGTGTCCGTTTCAGTCACAGACAGACGCACGCTTCCTTTGCGTGATACTCCAGCGCGAGTGATGTCCTCAAGCGCGGGAAGCGCAGCGAGCAGCGAAGGACGTAGTATCTGGCAGTCCGGAACGCTGAGCAAAGCATCGCTCGCTGGCGCATGAAAGCCGACAATGGCGCCCTTCTTCGTACGTCGACCGGTAAAAGTCGCCCGACGGCGAGACGAAGGCGGAGACCTATGAACGTTTCGGATTGGCGCCTGCAAACCAACGGCCTCGAGGGACCGAGAGACCACTTCTTTCTGCCAATCACTTACAAAGGTGTCTGACGCATGTTGAAGCGAACAGCCGCCACAGGACTTGTAGTGTCCACACTTCGGCGAGATGCGTTCCGCCGACGGCGTCAGTATCTTCGGGCTCTGTAATCTATTGCCATCAAGAGTGCCTTCGACAGTTTCACCGGGTAGCGTACGAGCAGCATAAACCGGTCCGGACGCGATGCCGTCGCCGTGGTGCCCCAGCCTTTCAATTGTGACCGTTGCCATCTACTCAGCCGCCTCACGAACACCAATAAAACCGCCCGACTGCCGCTGCCAAAACCGCGCATAGAGCCCCTGCGCTGCCATTAGTTCGTCGTGCGAGCCCTCCTCCACAATGCGACCCTCCTCAAGAACGACAATTCGATCCATTCGCGCGATCGTCGAAAGCCTATGCGCTATAGCAAGTACGGTTTTACCTTCCATAACCTGATCGAGGGCCGACTGAATGGACGCCTCGACTTCAGAATCCAGAGCGCTGGTTGCCTCATCGAGGACCAAAATGGGCGCGTCCTTCAAAAATGCCCGCGCAAGAGCGATCCTTTGCCTTTGGCCTCCCGAAAGCTTGACGCCTCGCTCTCCGAGATGAGCGTCATAGCCGGTTCGACCCTTGTGATCTTCAAGCCCAAGAATAAATTCATGCGCCTCGGCGCGACGAGCAGCGGCTTCTATATCCGTGTCGCTCGCCCCTGGTTGGCCGTAAAGAATGTTGTCCCGCGCCGCACGGTTGAACATGGCGGTTTCCTGCGTGACCATTCCAATCTGGCGGCGCAGGCTTTCCTGCGTTACCCCACGGACATCGTGGCCACCGACTAAGACTGCGCCCTCTTCAGTGTCGTAGAGCCTGAGTAGAAGTGACACGAGCGTCGATTTACCAGCACCTGACGCGCCTACGATGCCAAGCTTTTCGCCAGCACCAACCTTGAGGCTTATCCGCTCTACGCCACCGTTCTGTCGACCGTAAGCAAAGCTCACATCTTTGAACTCTACAGTTGGTTCGATTGTCGGCAGAGTCTTCGCATCTTCAGCATCAATTAAAGTCCGCGCTGATGTTAGCGTGTTCATACCGTCTTCTACCTCGCCAACATTCGCGTAGATCGACATCAGTACGTGACTCACCCATCCAGTCATCTGGGCAATGCGGATCGAAATAGCCCCAGCAGCTGCAATGTCACCGGCGCTTGCAGCTCCATTGCTCCAGAACCACAAAGTGCCCCCTATCAGCATGACAGGAACCATCCCGGCCACAGCCATTAGGCAGAAACGGAAGACCGCTGCGGTTACGCCATAATCTAACGCGCGCTCGCGAAAACTGCGTACGGCCTCCGTGGCGGCGGTTTCCTCAAGTACATCGTGAGCGAATAGCTTCACCGTTTTGACGTTCGTAATTGTGTCGACGATCTGCCCTGTGACCATGGCTCGCGCATTTGCTCGCGCCTTTGAACGCAAACGGATGCGAGGCATGAACCAGCGGATCATCAAGAGATAGAGCGCCAACCAAAGCGCAAGTGCCATGGCCATCCAACCATTGATGGTCGTCAACAGCACTGCGGAGGCGACAAGAGACGCTATGGCAAAGAACAAGACATTGATGATCTCGCCCGCGACATCAGTCAAAGCGCGCGCGGTCTGCATTTGCTTTTGCGCGATCCTGCCGGCGAAGTCGTCATCAAAGAAAGTCACTGCTTGCCCCAATGTCCATCGGTGAAGGCGGGTTAGCACCAGCGGGTTCAAATTGGGTAAGACAACAACCGAATTTGCCATCGAGGACAGGCCAAAGAACAAAGGGCGAGCAACAACAAAAAAGCCGAGCACAAGAAGAACAAGCCCCCAGTTCGCCGTGAAGAAGGTCGCAGGGTCGGTTCCTACTGCAGTGTCGATGACATAGCCCAGCAGGATTGCTGACATTACTTCGAGAGTCCCTGCCGCTGCCGAGATGAGGCCAGCCAGAAGCAATACTGGAAATGAGCCTGCCAAAGCCCAGCGGAAAAACGCCCCAAGCGTATGCGGTGGGTCGCCTCCTGCCGGCTGAAACGCATCAATCAGGTTTCCCGCGCGACGGATCATTCGGCTGCCTCAGTTTCAGTGTCAATGAACCCGCCTGATTGCCGGTTCCAGAACCGAGAATATAGACCGTCTTGCGCCAAAAGCTCACTATGAGTGCCCTGCTCAACAACACGACCGTCATCCAGCACAAGGATCCGGTCCATCTGGGCGATTGTCGACAAGCGGTGCGCAATGGCGATCACTGTTTTGCCGGCCATCATTCCATAAAGTGTCTTCTGAATCTCCGCTTCAACCTCTGAGTCAAGCGCACTCGTGGCCTCGTCGAGAACAAGGATAGGAGCATTCTTCAGAATGACGCGTGCAAGGGCGATCCGCTGGCGTTGCCCACCGGACAGCTTTACGCCGCGCTCCCCGACGTGAGCATCATACCCCGTGCGCCCCTCCGGATCCTCGAGGTCAAGTATGAACTCGTGGGCTTCGGCCCGATGCGCGGCTTCGAACATTTCAGAGTCACTAGCATCCGGTCGACCGTAGAGAATATTGTCTCGCACCGACCGATGCAGCAATGAACTGTCTTGCTGAACCATACCGATGTGCGCCCGCAGACTATCTTGCCTGACCTTTGCAATATCTTGATCGTCGATTGTTATGGCTCCACCGTCCGGGTCGTAGAACCGAAGCAAAAGCTTCACGAGGGTTGACTTTCCGGCACCTGAACGGCCGATAAGACCGATTTTCTCGCCCGGGCTAATTGTAAGGTCGATTTTGTCCAGGCCGCCGGACCCCTTTCCATAGTGGTGCGAAAGCGCCTTCATCTCAATCCGACCGTCCACCAGTTCAAGAGACTTCGCGTCCAGTGTGTCCACCAGAGTGATAGGCTGAGCGATCGTCTCCATACCTTCGGCTACGACACCAAGATTGCGAAAGAACGAGGAAAGCGCCCACATGATCCATCCGGTCATCGCGTTCAGTCGCAGCACCAGTGCCGACGCCAGCGCCACAACGCCGATGGATGCCGCGCCAGTTGACCAAAGCCAGATGCCCCAGCCCACAACTGCAACAATCAGGAACCCGTTAATCAGCGTCAGGAACACATCCATAATCGTGTAAAGGCGCATCTCGCGCTGAAACGTGACCCGTGAGTGTTCAATCGCTTCCCGCGCATATGAGCGTTCAACCTCGGTATGCGCGAACATCTTCACGGAATGAATGTTGGTGTAACTGTCCACAACCCGGCCGGTTACAGCGCTTCGCGCGTCGGATGCCGCCTTGCTTGCAGGACCTACGCGTCGCACGACCCATCGAACCAGCATGAGGTACAAAACCAACCAAATTGCCAGTGGGATCATCAGCCGAGGATCCGAACCCGACAATAGAATGAATGCTCCGCCAACATAGGCGATTGAGTACGCCATAGCATCGAAGACCTGAAAAACCGCTTCGCCAGCCGCCGGTGGAGTCTGCATGATCCGGTTTGCGATGCGTCCGGCAAAATCATTCTCAAACCAGCCGACCGATTGACGCAAAACGTGGCTGTGCGCACGCCAACGTATGAGTGTCCCCATATTGGGCATGATTGCATTGTTGAGAAACCCCACATCAATCACTTGGATCAAAGGGCGTAGCAACATTAGGAATAGCGCGAGCAGCAACATCTCGAGACCGTAGTCGATCCAGTAAGTGCTTGGATCTGCTTTGGCCAAAGTGTCAACGAGACGGCCAAGATAAGAGATAAGCCAAATCTCAATCAGTGCGCTCAGCATGGTCAATGCGCCGGTGACGGCAAACACTCGCTTAAATGGTTGGCAATAGTCCCATATGAATGACCACAAAGTCTGTGGGGGACGATCCGTAACGGGATAGTCGCAATAGGGATCAACAAGGTTTTCTAGGTATCGAAACATGGTGGGCGCTCCGGGAAGTCGAGCAGAAATGCACTATGAGAGGGTTGGCGCGGCGCGAACCCCAAACAGGATCGGACCGGTTAGTTATCCGGGATACAAATCCTGTAAATCATAATGCGCCCTCCTTGTTTGGCTCGCCCGTCCTAAACGATTGTGGGCTTCCTGTCATCCCTCTTCAAGGGCGATCTTGATAAGAGCAGCCTCTCCGAGCTCAAAATCGCTTTCAATCCAGGCCGTCTCTGCTCGCTTAAGGGCTGCGCCTAGCGCTGGTCCTGTAACATTATCCATCAGGTCGCGTGCCTTCAGTGGAAATTCTGCGGCTGCGGCATTGTCAATCATTGCAGCGAGGTTGGAAGGTAAAGGGTGCTCGCTTAGCGCATGTCGAGCAAGCGCTCCGCTCCAAGCAATATCAGGTCCAAAACGCCACGAGGTTTCAGTCAGTCGGGTACCTTTGCGCACCGTCTCAGCTATCAATCGGTGTTTCCTTGCGTCTGGGCGCGAAAGCCGAAAACGAGACTCTGGGTCTTCTCCTCCCAATACTACTAGCCGCCGCATCGCGTCAGGTTGCCGGTTGGCCTCATGCTCCAGGTGGACCAGCGGAGCAATCCAGTTTGGATTTGCCGCTGGCAAAATCGCAGTTAGAGCACCACTCGCACACATCCCAGCGAGCGCCGGCGCAGGATCCCGTGCTCCAAGGATTTTCAACATCTCCGAGCCGATACGCTCAGCGGCAAGACCGCCCAACCCGTCGAGGTTCGAAGCAACTGCGGAGAGCGCATCAGCGTCAAGCCCTTCAGAGGGATCGCCGTACTGCGCATAGAATCGAAAGAACCGCAAACTCCTGAGATAGTCCTCTCGGATTCTCGCGTCCGCATCCTCGATGAATCGCACGCGACGCACCATCAGATCGCTCAGGCCATCTAGTGGATCCAGCAGATTTCCAGACGCATCAACATAGAGCGCGTTCATCGTGAAGTCTCGGCGCCGGGCATCTTGGCGGATGTCGTCCGTAAACGACACAATGGCACGGCGACCGTCTGTTTTAACATCTTGCCGGTAGGTCGTGACCTCAAACGGAGTGCCTTCGGACACAATAGTTACTGTGCCGTGATCAAACCCTGTTGGAATGGCCTTGAGTCCCACAGACTTAGCAGCGTCCAAAACCTGGGTGGGAGATGCAGAGGTGGCGATATCTATATCCGTAACCGGAACACCCAAGAGTGTGTTCCGCACACATCCGCCAACCGCATATGCCTCATATCCGCGATCGGCCAGCATACGAAACACGCTCTGTGTTGCGGTAGTTATCAGCCAGTCTGCATCAATTCGTTTCATCGGCCATCCGGTCTGCCAATGCGCACAACATGCGCGCCGTCGCTCCCCAGATGTAATAGGGTCCCCAAGGCACCGTAAAGTATGCACGTCTCATACCGCGCCAGCGGCGTGACTGCACTGAGTAACGGCTACGGTCCATCAAGTGAGATAGCGGAGCCTCAAAAACCTCCGCGACCTCGCCACGTTCGGGAATCGGATCAAACGACCCTTCGACCATTGCCAGGATAGGCGTGACTTCAAAGCCCGTGACAGTTTCGTGGCAAGGAAGCGCGCCGATTACTTGAACCGCATGGTGCGGTAGCCCGATCTCTTCATGCGCCTCCCGAAGCGCGGTGGCGACAACGGTCTCATCGTCTTCGTCAACCTTGCCGCCCGGGAAGGCGATTTGTCCAGGATGATGCTTGAGTGTTGGTGCCCGCTTCGTAAGAAGAACGGTGGGCTCGACGCCAACTTCTCTTATGGCGATCAGTACCGCAGCCGAACGTAGCCGACGGCTCTTAGGAAGTTCGACATCAGGATTTAGATCGTAGTCCGAAGAAGCTGGGCCGGAACCCGCCAGCGCCTTCTCAAGTCGCCGGCGCAAACTAGGATTCATCCTTCTCGGCTTCAAACCCAAGCGTTTTCGGGTCGAACTCGTAATGTGCTCCGCAAAACTGGCAATCCGCAGTTACTATGCCCTCGTCAGTCGTCATGTGACCAATATCGCGAGCGGAATAGATCGACAGCGACTGTCGGACGCGGTCAGATGAACACGTGCAACCAAACTCTATGGGCTGAGGCTCGAAGACACGCGGACCATCCTGGTTAAAGAGACGAACCAACAATTCGGTTGGTTGAACGGTCGGGCCGATGAGCTCAATATCTTCCGCTGTATTCAGTAGAATTTTGACATGCTCCCAGTTCTCAGACTCGGCGCCCTCGAGAACATCTTCAGCCTGCAGCAAGCCGCCCTCACCAGAACCTTCTTCTGTGACAGTGGGAGATGCCTTTGGCATCTGTTGGATCATGATTCCGCCTGCACGCCAGTGCATCCCCTCGCCGGGTGTTTGGTTTTTTCCAAAACTGAGCGCAAATCGCGTCGGCAATTGCTCAGATTGAGCAAAATATGTTTCGGCGCATGCAGATAGAGAACCCCCAGCGATTGGCGTGATGCCTTGGTAAGGAATATTTCCTTCGCCCTGATCAATCAGAATTGCGAAGTAACCCTTGCCGATCTGGCTGAACGGTTCGGCGTCGTGATCCAACC
>JABDPD010000113.1 GCA_013042895.1 Boseongicola sp.
GGCCCCATCTTTGCGGGCAGTATTTGACCGCCCGCGTGATCTACGATTTTTCGCCCAGACTGATCAAGCGAAAAATCCGCAGATTAGCTGTCGTCGTCGTCGGCTGCGACGTCTGCGATGTCATCGAGCGATACATCATCATCGTCGTCGTCATCTTCGAGCACATCATCGCCCAGATCAACATCCGCGTCGTCATCATCGTCATCGAGAACCACATCTTCGTCATCGACGGCGGTTTCTGGCTTGGCGCTTGCGTCTGGTTTGTCAGCTACCATCGTGCGGCTGGCTTTGCCGGTTTCGATGTTCACGACTTCACCCGTATACGGGCTGACAACCGGGGTGTTGTTCAGGTCATAAAACCGTTTGCCCGTGGTCGGGCATAGGCGCTTTGTGCCCCATTCTTCCTTCGGCATGGGTCGTCCTTCGTCTCGAGGGTGCATGTAGATTGTCGCGCCAATTGCCATATGTGCGCGGGGCTGTCAAAGGCTTTTGGTGCGTGATCTGCTCTTGTCGGGGCAATGGTTGCAAAGCTAAGGTTGTGCGAGGCGGTTTCAGGGGCAAGTTGAACGCGCAATGGGGTGGTTTACGCCAGCGAAAGAAGGCCCGGAAAGGGTGACGATCCGGCGGAATGCACGGGCGCGGCGGATGTCATTGCGTGTGTCGCGCCTCGATGGTCGTGTGACCTTGACCGTTCCGCCATCGACCACAGATCGCGCGATGCGCGCGTTTCTGGACGGTCATGCTGGTTGGATCGCAAAGGCAAAAGCGGGAACGTCCCCAGAGATGATTGTGGCAGTGGGCGTGAATCTTCCGGTCGAAGGAGTGATCCGGCGGATTGAGGCTGGGTCCGGGCGACAGGCGCGGATATTTGAGGATCGCATTGAGATGCCGAGCGCGCGCGCATTAATGACCGCATTAAAGCATCTGGCAAGAGATCGCGCGTTGCCTCGCGTGGATCACTATGCACAGCTTGTGGACCGTGAGGTCACCGGGGTCAGTTTTCGCGATACGCGCTCGCGATGGGGGTCGTGTACGACGGAAGGTCGTTTGATGCTGTCATGGCGGCTGGTGCTCGCGCCAGCTGAGGTATTCGACTATGTGATCGCGCATGAGGTCGCGCATTTGGTTGAGATGAACCATTCGCGGGCATTTTGGGATGTGGTTGAGGAATTGCGCCCCGATTATCGAGAGCACAAAACTTGGCTGAAAACGGATGGGCCGGGGCTTCACGCGTATCGGTTTGATTGACGGGGTCGTGGTTTTTGTGATCACACTGCGCGCATGTTGAGCCGTACCGCAGATCCGCTTCCAGCCGCCCATGACCGGGTTTATCGCGTTCTGCGCGCGCGAATAATGCACGGTGAGATTGATCCGGGTGCGGCTCTGACGTTGCGCGGGATTGGCAAAGAGTTTGAGGTTTCGATGACGCCTGCGCGCGAGGCTGTGCGGCGTCTGGTGGCGGAAGGGGCGTTGACGCTTTCGGCATCGGGTCGGGTGTCGACGCCGGAACTTTCTAATGACCGGATCGAAGAGTTGGCGGCTTTACGTTCGCTCATTGAAACGGAGCTGGCCAGCCGGGCTTTGCCGCGGGCGCATATGGCGCTGATTGAGCGGCTGGCGTTGATCAACAACTCGATTTCTGAAGCGATAGTGAAGGGCGATGCGGTCGCTTATATTCGCACGAACCTTGAGTTTCATCGTACTCTGTATTTGCGTGCGCAGGCGCCAGCCATGCTGGCGATGGCCGAGACGGTCTGGTTGCAAATGGGGCCGACGATGCGGGCGCTTTATGGACGGCTCCGGCGCACAGAGGTACCGAAGGGGCATCGGTTGATTTTGGCCGCTCTGCGAGCGGGAGACGAGCCGGGCCTAAGGCTTGCGGTCAGGAGTGACGTGACGCAGGGGTTGAGGATGCTTGCGAGCTAATGCGCCGGGTGCGCAATTTTTGCTCGCCAAGGAAATCCTTCAGAATTTCAGCGACCCGGCCCGGATGGGTTTGCGGAAAATTGTGCGAGCCCTTGGGGATCTCAACGTGATGGGCGTTTGGGTTCAGGGCTGCGAGTTTGCCCATGGACGTGAGGTTGATCACGCCGTCATCCTGACCCCAGATCGCCAGAACCGGAGTGCCGTAGTCGGTGATAGTGCGGTGGTCTTCTTCGAGTGTCTGAGCGAGGACATGGCGGCGCGAGGACAAAAGCGAAGGTAGATAGCCCCGTCTGCGGGTCTCGGACGCGAGGCGCTGGGTCAGGTTCGGGATCACCGTGGGCGCATTGTCTTCGCGGGCAAGCTCGCGCCGCAAGGCGATGCCGCCGAAAAGGGGCATTAGCCAATCGCCAATGACGGGCAGGGTCCAGATGCGGTCTTTTGGGGATTGGTAGACGGGCT
>JABDPD010000491.1 GCA_013042895.1 Boseongicola sp.
GGTTGGACTTTTCCCGATTAGACGGGAGCCACGTCTTTGTTCAATTGCCAGACGCTGTAATTCAGAGCTCCTGCAGCGCTGACCCACATGAGATAGGGCGCAAAGAGAAGCCCTGCGATCAGGTCAATTTGCCAGAACAAAGCGAGACAGGCCGCGACGGCGAGCCAGAGGAAAATGATCACAATAAAGGCGGCGCGCATACGGCGCAAACCAAAGAAGATCGGAGTCCAGAGCGTGTTGAGCGCGATTTGCAGCGCAAAAAACGCGAGTGCGTAGGCGCTACCGGATTGCGGCGCGACGCGTGCGGCAGCGACGGACATGGCGATGTAGAGGATTGTCCAAGCCAACGGGAACAACCATTTTGGCGGGTTCCACGAAGGTTTTTCGAGCTGATCGTACCATTGGCCAGGTTCAAACATGACACCAGTGGTAGCAGCGGCTCCAGTGGAGGCGAGGAAGATGGCGAAGAGTAGCCAGTCCATGTTTGTTGGCCCTTTCTAGGCGCGGCGGCGATCAAGTTGGATTTGCTGATCGCGGGCTTCCAGTTCAGCCAGAACCGACAAAAGCGCCCCGGCGCGACCTTCTCCCCAATTGGGAGCAACGGGTTTTGCGCGGGCGGCGGCGTTGACAAGGAAGGCGGTTTCCTCCAGCGGGCGGGCGAGCAGGACCGCGGATTGCGGCAACGCAGCGGTAACTACAGTGCGCGCGGCCGAGAGCATGAGCCAACCGACTTTCTGCGATTTGTAGGTGTGCGCACGGTAAGAAATCGTGTCGTAGCCGTTCTTGGCGATGGCACCGCCGATGCCTGCATAGACGTAGCGGGCGGCGTAGATGCCGGGGCGCGAAGAAAGCGGCAGGGCCGAAATGCCTGTTTCACCACGGATATAGAGGCGGTTTGCTTCTTTCAGGAGACGCTTGGTCAGGCCCCTAATTCGCTCGTCAGGGATCGGGTCGGCGAGGAAGGCTTTGGGCTCGAGGCCCACTTCGCGCAGCCAGTCGAGCGGCAGATATATTCGGCCCATGCGGGCGTCTTCGCCGACATCTCGGGAGATGTTGGTGAGCTGCATGGCCACGCCAAGGTCGCAAGCGCGAGCTAAGGCGTCGGCGTCGCGGACACCCATGAGCACGGTCATCATGGCACCTACGGCCGCTGCGACGCGGGCAGAATAGTCGATGACGCCGGACAGCGTGTTGTAGTCTTTTTCAATCGCGTCCCACGCGAAGCCCTCAAGAAGAGCATCGGGAAGCGCTTTGGGCATCTCAAATGCCTCGACCACGGCAGCAAATGCGCGGTCGGCAGCGGCGTCTTGGGGTTTACCTTGGTAGATTAGGTCGAGGCGGTCACGCAGACGCAGGACGGCGTCGATCTTTTGGTCTCCGAGGTCGACAGCATCGTCGGCGAGGCGGCAAAAGGCGTAGAGGGCCAGCGCCGGGTCGCGCACTTTCGCGGGCAGGAGTTTGGATGCCGTGTAGAAGGATAGGGATCCGTGGCGGATCGCGTCGCGGCAGATATGGAGGTCGCGTGGATTGATCACTCTGCTGCCACCTTCAATTCGGGCGCACGGGGCACGTCAGGAACAAGTTTTGCAAGGACTTCGGCTGAGGAAACCACTCCAGGCAAGCCTGCGCCGGGGTGAGTTCCGGCTCCGACGAGGTAAAGGCCCTCGGCTTCTTCACTGACGTTGTGCGGGCGGAACCATGCGGATTGCAAAATGCGCGGTTCGATGGAAAAGCCGCAGCCGTGGGGCGACAAGTAGCGCTCTCGAAAGGTCTCGGGTGTGAAAACCTCGGAGGTGGTGATGTGCTCGGAGAGGCCAGGCAGCATGCGATCTTCTAAGGTTTTTAACACTTTGGCTTTGTAGGTTTCAGCCATCTCGGACCAGTCGACGTTATCTGCGTGACCGATATGCGGGACAGGCGAAAGAGCATAGAAAGTGTCGTCGCCCTCGGGGGCGGCCGTTGGGTCGTTCACTGAAGGGCGGTGAACGTAAAGGCTCATGTCGTCGGCCAAGTGCCCTTTAATGAAGATGTCATTTAGCAGCCCTTCATAGCGTGGGCCGGACAGAATTGTGTGGTGTCCAACGTCTTTCCATTTGTCGCGCGTGCCTTTGGTGCCGAAGTACCAGACGAAGAGTCCCATCGACCATCTGGTGCGGTTGAGCTTCTTTTTGGTCCAGCGCTTTTTGGGGCGGTTGCGCATGAGCTGGCTGTACGTGTGACCCGCATCAGCATTTGAGACGACGATGTCTGCGGGGATGACCTCGCCGGTGACAAGTTTCAGGCCATCCGCCTTGTTGCCGTTGAAGGTGATCTCGTCGGCCGTGGTGTTATAGCGGATCTGCCCCCCCTGCCCTCTCACAATCTTTTCCATTGCCCGTGCCATCGCGGCGACGCCACCGACGGCATAGTGGACGCCGTATTCCTTCTCGAGGTGGCTGACGAGAGCGTACATGGATGTGACATTTGCAGGATCGCCGCCGATGAAGAGGGGGTGGAACGACAGCGCCATGCGCAGGCGTTCGTCTTTGACACGGGCGCGGGCAAGGCTAAGGATCGAGCGGTCAGCCCGCAGGAGGGCGAACTCGGGCAGGACCTTGATTGTCTCCCATGCACGGTGCATCGGTTTGGCAACCATGCCTTCAAAACCAACAACGTAGCGGCGATGTGCGTCTTTCAGGAACCGAAGATAGCCTTTTTCGTCGCTTGGTGAGAGACGGCGGATTTCGGTGAGCATATCTTCGGTTTTCTGACGAGCCGCGAAGACCGAGCCATCGGGCCAGCGGATTTCATAAAACGGATCAAGCGGGCGGAGGTCGACGTCTTTATGAAAGTCGTGACCACAAGCCTCCCAGAGCGCTTCGAACACTTGTGGAACAGTGATGATCGTCGGGCCGAGGTCGAAACGGTGTCCGTCCTTTGTGATTGCCGAACCACGGCCACCGGGGCTGTCAATGCGATCGACAACGGTGACGTGCCAGCCTTTGGCCCCAAGACGCATGGCAGAGGCAAGACCGCCAAGGCCTGCCCCAACTACAACAGCGCGATTACCGGCGCTGCGTGCGATATCAGAAGTTTGTTCCACTGCGTCAGGATAGATGTGTCTAGTTTAATTTACAATCAAAGACGTGCTTAAGGGGCACAATTACGTTTTTTCCTTCTATGGAAGGGAATAATGTGTCAAACTTAGTTTACACAGCGGTGTGGAGAGCTGCCATTCAAACGGTTTCTTTAAGCCTTTTCCGATTCCGGTCGGTGACGTCTCGCCTTTGGGTTTTGGGACAAATGGGGGCTGCGCGCCTGTCTTTTCAGCGGATTCCCGAGGCTCGGTTCTGGAAATTGTGCGGATCAGGCACAGGAGAGGGCTTTACGCCGGTGACGAACACACAAGTCTGGGCGATTCTTGCGGTTTGGGACGACGAGGAGACCGCAAAGGCGCAGATCGAAAGTGCGTCGGTTTTCAAACGCTGGCGTCGCAAGGCCAACGAATCGTGGACGGTTTACCTGGCTCCAAGCTCGGTTCGGGGCCATTGGTCGGGCCAGACACCCTTCGAGGCAGCCCCGGAGAGCGCCGCTGAGGGGCATCAGGGGCCATTGGCCGCCCTGACCCGCGCAACCATCAAACCATCCACTGCGGCCCAATTCTGGCGCCGTGTGCCGGACATTTCGACCGTGATCGGTTCGGATCCCAACGTGATGTTCAAAATCGGCATCGGTGAGGTGCCTTTGTTGCATCAGGTGACGTTTTCGATTTGGCCGGATGCCGTAACAATGGCCTCGTTCGCGCGTGACGCGAACGGACCACACGCCAAGGCCATTCAAGCCGTACGCGATGGCAGTTGGTTCCGCGAGGAACTCTATGCCCGCTTCGCTGTGACAGGCACATCAGGAACATGGGGGGGCGCTGACCCCCTCGCCCAGCCGGAAAGATCAGTCGCATGACCCAACCATATCCATTTTCCGCAATTGTCGGTCAGGACGACATGCGTCTTGCAATGATTCTGACAGCAATCGACCCCGGAATTGGCGGGGTTTTGGTGTTTGGTGATCGAGGCACTGGGAAATCGACGGCCGTACGCGGGCTCGCGGCTTTGTTGCCGCAAATCGAGGCGGTGCAGAGTTGTCCCGTGAACTCGGCCAAGGTTGAGGACTGTCCGAAATGGGCGGAGCTGACCGGTACCAAGGTCGTTAAGAAACCGACACCTGTGGTGGATTTGCCGCTTGGGGTAACCGAAGATCGGGTTTTGGGCGCACTGGACATCGAGCGTGCGTTGACACGCGGCGAGAAGGCGTTTCAGCCAGGATTGTTGGCAAAAGCGAACCGTGGGTATCTTTACATCGACGAGGTGAACCTGCTGGAGGATCACATCGTTGATTTGCTTTTGGACGTGGCGCAATCGGGCGAGAATGTGATTGAGCGCGAAGGGCTTTCGATCCGACACCCGGCGCGGTTTGTGCTGGTGGGATCGGGCAATCCGGAAGAAGGGGAATTGCGGCCGCAATTGCTGGACCGTTTTGGATTGTCCGTCGAGGTGGCAACACCACGTAATATTGACGACCGCATTGAAGTGATCAGGCGACGTCAGGCCTATGAGGTTGATACGGCCGCATTCCTGAAGCGTTGGCGGTCTGCGGATACGAGGCTGCGCAATAAGATCATCGCGGCGCAAGAAATATTGAGGTCCGTCGAAACCCCAGAAGCCATAATGCGCGACGCTTCGGCGCTGTGTCTGGCGCTTGGATCGGATGGTCTACGAGGTGAGTTGGTGTTGCTGCGTGCAGCGCGGGCTCTTGCAGCGTTTGAGGGAAAAAATAGTCTCGAACAGGGGCATTTACGCCGTTTGGCCGCCCCTGCCCTGTGTCACCGGTTGCGCCGTGACCCGCTGGATGATGCCGGCTCGGCGGTGCGGATTGACCGCGTTGTCTCCGAACACTTTGGCCCGACGCTCGCCGCTGCTGAATGAACGAAGCCGAGCATAACGCCGAAGAAGACGCGATGCTTGTTGCGTCGCTTTTGGCGATCGATCCTGACCATCTTGGCGGTGTCTGGATCAAGGCGCGGCATGGCGCGCGGCGTGACTGGTTTCAAGCTTTGTTTTCCGCAATTGACTTGCCTTCGGTGCGTGTGACCGGAGGAACATCGGTGCAGGCGTTGTTCGGTGGTGTGGATCTGACCGAGAGCCTGACGCACGGCAAGTTGGTTGAGCGCAAGGGGCTGCTGGCGGAACCGTGCATGATCTGGTTGAACGGCGCGGAACGTTTGGATCGTGATCTGATTGCGCGTGTAGTATTGCATACGGAAGCGACGTCGCAGCATATGTTGATCGTAGCGGATGAAGGGACTGAGGACGATCCCTTGCCCAGCGAGATGCTGCGGGAACGTGTTGCGTTTTTTCTGTTCGAAGATGGGGTTAGCAACACCCCCCCTGCCCCGGAACTGGACGCGGAGCGTATTGTGCAGGCAAAGGCGGCTTTGGCCGGGCTGGAACTGCAGTCTTCTATACTGGAA
>JABDPD010000492.1 GCA_013042895.1 Boseongicola sp.
GGATATTGACGCCGCCCTTAAGGCGGCCATTTCGGTCGTGAAGAATAGACTGGAAGGACACGGGACATGAAGACGACGACGCTTGGGGCGAATGGACCGGCGATCACGCAATTTGGTTTGGGCGCGATGTCGTTTGCAGGGGCTTACGGTGGGACCACTCAGGAAAAGTCGAACGAGGTGTTGGATGCGTGCTTTGACGCGGGTGTGACGCATCTGGATACGGCGAATATCTACGGCGAGGGGCGCTCGGAAGAGATTTGCGGGGCGTGGCTGAAAGCGCGGCCGGAGATGCGCGACAATTGGACGATTGCGACGAAAGCCGGGATTGTGGTTGGCGATCCGGACCGGCGGTTCAACAATGAAGGCGCTTACTTGGAGGCGGAACTGGATGGATCGTTGAAGCGGCTTGGAATTGATTATGTCGATTTGTTTTATGTGCATCGGCGCGAGGCCGCTATTCCGATTGAGGAAGTTGCGGGCTCGCTAGGGCGGCTTGTGGAGAAAGGTAAGGTGAAGGGAATAGGGTTTTCGGAGATTGCGCCGAATTCCTTGCGTGAGGCGCATGCGGAGTTTCCCGTGACGGCCGTGCAGTCAGAATATTCCCTGTCGACACGGGTTTGTGAGATGGGATTGGTACAGGCTTGTGGCGAGTTGGGAGTGACATTGGTTGCGTTTTCGCCGGTGGGTCGGTCGTTTCTGACGGATGCGCCGTTCACACGAGAGGCTCTGGAGGGCATTCCCTTCCTGAATGGCAATCCGCGATTTATGGAGCCGAACTATTCGAAGAATTTGGAAGCCGTGAAGCCGTTTCTATCATTGGCGCGCGACATGGGTGAGCCAGCGGCGGCGTTAGCAGTGGCGTGGTGTCGGGCGAAGGGGGACCATGTGGTGCCAATTCCGGGGACGAAATCGGTGGCGCATCTGGCCGAGTTGATCCGGGGGGCCGAGTTGGAATTGACGGAGGCGCAGATCGAAGCGATTGAGGCGGCGCTGCCATTGGGCTGGGCGCATGGGGATCGTTATAATACAACGCAGTGGGTTGGACCTGAGAAATATGGCTAGGTCAGGCTGATGTTTGTGTGAACGTGCCCGGAGCTGATGAGGGCTTTGTGGTTGCTATGGTGCTTGGTCTGCGAAACGCTGCCTGACAGTCCCAGGCGCGAAACGCGTTTTGCGGGTTATCCGCCGACGTAGGTGCCGTCTGGGCGGTAGAAAACCTTTTGATTGTGGAGGCGACCCAAAAGGTCCGCGACTTCGCGAGAATCGATGTCGGCTTCGCGCTTGGCTTTGCGTAGTGCGGTCTCGATCAGATCGAGGTCTTCAACGTCGAGTTCAAACCGTGTGTTTGGCTTGGGCATGCGTTTGCTCTTTCCTGTTTTACCGTGAAACCAAATAAGCTCCGGTCGGTTGGTTTCAAGGAAAAAAATGTATGTTTTCAATGTACTCCATTGCATACAGGCAGGGCTAAGCGGTGGTTTTGTGATTTTAGAGAGTATTCATAGCGGGTTAGTCGGGGATAGTTGTTCCTGCTTCTATCCCGAAGTTTTTTCGCAGGATTGAGCGTCCCTTGGGTGTGATGTCGACGTACGCGCGTCCCTTTGGGCGGCGCATCCAATCTCTAATGAGGCAGGTTTCGAGGAACGCACCGCCCAGACCTCCGCCAAGGTGAAAGGCATCTTCACTCCAGTCGTGGCACAAAGACATGAACCGGCGCGGTGATTGGTTCAATGGGGAGAGGGGGACGTCGAGTTCCTGAAAGAGCATTCGGCCGGAGTGGGAAAGGTTGAGGGTTTTGCCCCGTTGGCGAATGTGTCCGCTGGCAAGGAGCGATTGGGTTATTGCGACGCCGATATGACCTGCAAGATGATCGCCGCATGTGCGGGCGTGAAGTGCGGCCTGATCGTGGCGCATCTCTGGTGGCCCATCCGGCGCGAGCTTGCCAGCGAGCGCATCTATACCTTCGAGAAGCTCAGCAACCTGCGGGGATCCAAGCGAGAAATATCGGTGTCGACCCATCTTACTGACGCTGACGAGGCCGGCCTGGGTGAGTTTGGCCAGATGCTCACTGGCGGTTGAGGGCGCGACGCCTGCGGCACGCGTCAAGTCGGCGGCCGAGGCCATGTCGGAGTTTTGCAGGCAGAACAGCATGTTGGTTCGGGCCGGATCACCGATCAGAAAAGCGATCTCAGAGATTGAGAGTATACTTGCCATATTTCGGTTCTAGCCGAAATATAATGCGGAGGCAATCAGGCATTTCTGGAGGGGCAACGTTCCTCAAAAAGGTATCCTGATATGAACTTCAATGACATTGAGATCCGCACCCGGTATCCGCAGGTCTTTCTTCAGCGCCGAGAGGCGCGATTTTTTGGGTTGGAGAGCACTGCTGTGCCCGGGGTGCGAGGGGCCGGATTTGGAGATGTGGGAGTCTTTGCGCAAACTTGCTTGAAAGGCTTGCGTCATTGGCGTTTTCGCCATATGAAGCGCGCGTCGAAGCGGCGGTTACAGTCGTGAGCGCAGAGACTTGAGCAGGGTCGGTTACCGCCGACCCTTCTTATTTGCGTTTATGTCGGACTGTCACAGACCAAACTGTTCCACCCAAGGTGGGCATTAACCAAGACCGGCGGAGACAACCGCGCGGCCAGACAAAAACGTAGATAGGAAACGAAAAACGCATGTGCGCTAAAGCAACTATGGAGGAATTCGAAGCCCTCCTTTCAGAAAGCTTCGAAATGGACACACCCGACGAAGGGTCTGTCGTAAAAGGCAAAGTCA
>JABDPD010000001.1 GCA_013042895.1 Boseongicola sp.
AGTATACCAAGGTTGAGAAGCCCGCTCACCACAGGGATCGCAACGCGGTTTTGAAGGTCGTCCGGGTGCATCCCAACGGCCCAGTAAGACGCAATTGCTGCGATCACGAAACCGATCGCCAAGCGCACTCTTCCAGAAACTCCAGCATGCGAGTTTCGGGTCACTTTTTGATAATCATCCACGAACCCAATCGCCCCAAAGGCGATCGTCACGAACAAAACCATCCAGACAAAACCAATGTCCAACCGCGCCCACAACAACGACGACGTCACGACTGCGCCAAGGATCAAAACACCGCCCATCGTCGGAGTTCCGGCCTTGCCTTCGATATGACTTTCAGGGCCATCATCGCGAATAGGTTGCCCGTGTTTCTGACGGCGTCTCAGCAAGTTAATCAACGGACGGCCAAAGATGAAACCGAAGACCAGAGCGGTGAAAAACGCACCCCCTGCCCTAAAGGTTATATATCTGAAAAGGTTAAATAAATCACCGCCATCTGAAAACAGCGTCAGCCAATAAAGCATCTAGTTCCGTCCCTTGCCTGTGGCGGCTATACGCCGCTCACTCTGTCGTCTCAGCGCATCAACAACTAGGCTCACCTTACTGCCTTTTGACCCCTTAACCAGCACTACATCGCCCGCATCAACCAGATGGTGTGCTTCGGCCGCCATCTCTTCGGCGGTTGCGAAACTATGTCCCCGCTTCTCATCTGGCAGGGCATCATAAAGGGCGCGCATCCGTTGTCCGACACATTCCACGCGGTCAATCAACTCCATCGCTGGATGATCGGCGATCCCGGCGTGCAATTCTTCCTCAGTTGGACCTAGTTCGAGCATATCACCCAGAATCGCAATCCGGCGACCTCGCCTGATGCGCCCAACTCCGTCGGTGGGATTAACCGCGGTTAACACCCAGAGTGCCGCACCCATGGACGCTGGATTCGCGTTAAACGCATCGTCGAACAACTCGAATGTCCAGTCTTCCACCGGGTCCAGCACGACTGTCTCTCGCTGACCTCTCCCTGCGGGCGCGCTCCACGTGCCGATGTCGCAGGCCACAACGTCAGCGTCCGCACCGACCATACAGGCTGCGCCATATACCGCCAAAGCGTTCATCGCAAAATGTCGTCCCGGTGCACCGACTCGAAACAGAAAAGACTGTCCCCGAAAGCGACCGCGTACCACGCTGGTTTTTTCGCCAAGCTGGATATCGTCCGCGTGCAATTTTGCTCCGGGCAAAGCCCCAAAACCGACACGTGCAGCCCCGCAACTCTTTGCTTTGTCGTCCAAAATCAACGCCGTTTCGATATCGGCGTTAAACAAGGCGATCCCTCCCGGCTCCAAACCCTCAAAGATCGAAGCCTTCTCGTGTGCGATACCCTGAATGTTCTCAAAGGCCTCCAAATGCGCTGCCGCAACCGTCGTTACCATTGCCAGATGTGGCCGAGTCATCTTTGACAAAGGCGCGATTTCACCCGGCGCATTCATGCCAATCTCGACGACTGCAAACTCGGAATCAGCAGGCATGCGTGCAAGGGTTAACGGTACGCCCCAATGGTTGTTATAGCTCGCCACGGCCGCGTGTGTGCGGCCCTGCCCTGACAAGACCTGGCGTAGCATTTCCTTCGTCGACGTCTTCCCGGCCGAGCCCGTGATTGCGACCACGCGAGCATCCGTCCGAGCGCGCGCCGCGATCCCCAATGCCTCTAAACCTTTAAGCACATCGTTAACGATGATTAACGGCGCGTCCGCCGCGAGCCCTTCAGGAACCCGCGATACCAATGCCGCCGCCGCTCCACCCGAGAGAGCATCCGCGACGAAATCGTGGCCATCGCGAGCGTCCTCCAAGGCGACAAAAAGATCACCCGGCTGCAAAGTACGCGTATCAATCGACACACCCGAGGCGGACCAGTCCGGACCGCGCGCGTCTCCGCCAGTGGCTGAAACCACAGCCTCCTTCGTCCAAAGTGCGCTCATAATCCGTGCCCATCCAGTGCGGCCACAGCAATGCTCGCCTGTTCCACGTCATCAAACGGCAAAATTGCATCGCCAACGATCTGCCCTGTCTCGTGCCCTTTACCGGCGATCAGCAAAGTGTCCCCTGCTCCAAGTGCGTCGACCCCCCGCAATATCGCTTCTGCGCGATCGCCGACGTCACTGACATCTGCTGACCCTAGTCGCGCGCCCGCAAGCACCTCAGCACGGATCAAATCGGGGTCCTCGCTACGCGGATTATCGTCCGTCACGATCGCTATGTCCGCATGATCCGAAACCGCGCGCCCCATAAGCGGACGCTTCGAAGTATCGCGATCTCCGCCTGCACCAAATACCACAATCAGTCGTCCAAGCACATGAGGCCTGATCGCCTTCAAGGCCGTTACCAACGCCTCAGGCGTATGGGCATAATCAACGAAAACGGTCGCGCCATTGTCACGCCTCGCCGCAAACTGCATCCGACCGCGAACCGTTTCTAGGGCATGCAAACCATCAAAGACTTCTTCAGCATCCGCCCCAGTCGCGATGCACAAACCAGCGGCCACCAATGCGTTTTCGGCCTGAAACCCTCCGATCAATCCGAGCCGAACCTGACGGATTTTTCCGGCCCATTCGAACCGACATTCCTGCCCCGTTGCATCAAACCGCTGACCCAAGATCCGAAGCACCGCATCTTCACGCCGACCAACCGTCAAAAGGTCCTGACCGCGATCCTCTGCAACCTCGGCCATCCGAAGCCCCCAAGGATCATCAATGTTAATGACGGCCGTCGCGTCCTCTGGCAAAACGCGCCCGAAAAGGCCCGCTTTCGCCTGAAAATACTCTTCAAACGAGTCGTGATAATCCAAGTGGTCCTGACTGAGATTGGTAAACGCAGCTGCCGATAAACGCACAGCATCCAGTCGTTTCTGGGCCAAACCGTGCGAAGATGCTTCCATCGCCGCGTGCGTAATTCCGGCATCCGCGATGCGCGCCAAGGATCTGTGAAGCGTGATTGGTTCCGGTGTCGTGTGCTGCAAAGGTGCTGTAAACGCGCCTTCGATTCCGGTCGTTCCAACGTTCACAGCTTGTGCACCCATCTCGGCCCAAAGCTGCCGCGTGAAGGAGGCAACCGACGTCTTTCCGTTCGTTCCGGTAACGGCGGTGATAATCTCAGGC
>JABDPD010000006.1 GCA_013042895.1 Boseongicola sp.
GTTCGACACCCACTATCGCACCGCCGTAGTCGGCACGCCCGCTGGCCGTTCAGGCTGGATCCTGAACCGCGAACCCACAATTCCCGCCGACCGCCTGAAAGCGGCACGCGATATCCTCGCCTTCAACGGCTATGACCTATCCCAACTTCAAACGACCATGCAGGAGGCACCATGACCCGAAAAGTAGCGGTTCTTGGCCTTGGCACACGCGGCGGCGACATCGCCCGCGCCTTTCACGCAACCGGCTGGGAGGTCGCAGGCTTTGACCCCGACCCATCTGCAGAAGGTGTCCCCGACCTAAAACGAGACTGGACCCGCGAGAGCACGATCTCCGGCACAGTACAGGGCGCTGACTGGGTCGTCATCTGCCTGCCTGAGCGTCTTGAACTCATGCGGAAAGTCATCCAACGCGCCCAAGGCGAAGCTCCCCGTGATGCCACAATCGCCGTCGTCACACGCGATTTCGACATCGAGGCCGTCCAAGGCTGCGCCTTGCGCCCCGCTCACGTTCTGCGCGTCGATGAAGGCGAAGGCGGCGGCTACGTCATCGACGTTTCATCCAAAACAGACACAAACGCGAAATCGGACGCGACCACCGTGCTCGCCCAACTCGCCGCACAGGAATTCGCCCCGAAAACCCGCGCCGTTCAGCCCCCCAAGGCCGAAAGCGCCTGAAGATGCCGGGGCCAGTCCCGCTCTGACACCGAGGCCTCGCGCACCAGCCCATCGAACTGCTCGGTCAGCACTTTGACTCGCTCGCGGTCACGAAACGCCATGTAATACTGCCCCACATAGAGCACAGCCACCAAAGGACCGAACACCGTCAATGGCGCGGAATAGAGCCTGCGCGCATCAAACAGAAATACTCGCAAAGACGGAAACAGTTCTGCGTGCAACTGCGTCAGATACCGCATCTGCTCATCCCGCACGAACTTCGGCAAACCTTTGTAATACCCCGTGCAACTCACCAGAGACTCAATCTCAAAGAGTGGCATCGCGATCTCGTAATCCGACATGGATTGCTGGATCCAATCCAACCGGTCCCGGCTGGCCCCAATCGCCTGATCCACCGATTTGCCCAAGTGCGGTTCATACTCCCAATGGAGCAGCGCGCGCGTCTTCAGCATATCCGGCAACGTCGCCGGAACATGGCGTATCTTGTAACCAGCCGCTTCCTGGTGCCATGCGAAAATTTGCTCATCAATCAGCGCCCGAGGTGCCTGAGACACCTGCATCGAGGCGGCAAGAAGATCGGCAGCGCGTTCAGGCTTGTCGGAAAGCCCGAGCAACCAGTCGCCCGAAACACCCAAAGCGGCGGCACATTCCGCCACCACTTGCGCATTCGGCATCCTTGGGCTGTCGCGCGTCAAAAGCTGAGAAATCGTCGAGCGATCGACCCCCACGGCCCGCGCCAACCCACTCTGAGTCGCGGACTTCTCAGCCATCGCCTCAGAAAGACGGAGCTTAAACAGTTTTGCGCGGTCTCTTTTATCCATTTTCACCACATTTGTTAATTTTATTCACCATAGTTGAATTAATGTTGACTACAAACCAAATCGTTCACGCTTCCGTGATGTGCCAAAACCGACCCATGGGGACCACTAAACTTCGAGCAATTTTCCAATCCGCGACACCCGGAGCCGTCGAATGGCCAACGCTGCTGCTCTTGGTGATCACCTATGCCGTTTGGGCGTTGGCCACCACATGGCTCGCCACGATATCGACGCCCCTTGCGGTGATCGTCTCCGCCATCGCGATCGCGCAATTTTCCTCCCTGCAACACGAAGCCATCCACGGCCACCCCTTCAAAAACCCAACTATCAACGCCCTCCTCGTCGCTCCCGCCTTGACGCTGATCTTGCCATACGCGCGCTTTCGCGACACTCATCTAGACCATCACCTCGATAGCCGGCTGACCGACCCTTACGACGACCCCGAGAGCAACTACATCGACCCCGGCGACTGGGAGAAGATGCCGCGTATTGAGCGCGCCATCCGCACCGCCAACAACACCCTTGCCGGCCGCCTTTTGATTGGCCCCATCCTCGGCACGGCCTGTTTCCTCAAGTCCGACTGGCGCAATCGAAGCACAGACCCCCGCGTCCTCAAAGGCTGGGTATGGCACCTTCCAGCTGTCATCCCCGTCCTGATCTGGCTTGCCACGCTCGCAGCAATCCCGTTCTGGGCCTACCTCATTGCGACCTACCTCGGCCTATCGCTCCTGCGCATCCGCACTTTCCTCGAGCACCAGGCCCACGAACACGCCCGCGGGCGCACCGTAATCATCGACGACAAGGGCCCGCTTGCCCTCCTCTTTCTCAACAACAACTACCACGTCCTGCACCACACCCACCCGCGCGAGCCTTGGTACAAACTTCCCGGTCTTTTTCGCAAGAACCCGGACCGCTACCTCAAGCAAAACGACGGTTACTTCTACCGTTCCTACGCCGAAGTCTTCGCCAAACACTTCCTCAAGCGCAAAGACCCTGTGCCACACCCGCTCTGGAGACGCAGCTAAGCCCTTTCCATTCCTGCGCTTTCCACTAAAGGTCCGCGCATGGAGCCTTGGGTCATCCTCGCCATCACCGCTGCCGCCGCGCAAACCTTCCGGTTTGCCCTGCAAAAAGTGCTGGCCGGAAGCACCCTTTCAACCGCCGCCGCCACATGGGCCCGGTTCCTTTGGTCTGCCCCCGTCGTTATCGCGATCATGACTGCCTATGTAGCCCTCACGCCTGCCACTCTGCCCAGCATCAAACCGAGTTTTTGGCCCTACGCCCTCGCAGGCGGCGCGACCCAAATCCTTGCCACCATCTGCACCGTCGCCTTGTTCAAGCGCCGCGCTTTTGCCGTCGGGATCACCTTCAAGAAAACCGAGGTGATGCTCACCGCAATCGCCGGATTGCTGATCCTTGGTGACCGTATTGACCCCTTGGGCGCTATCTTCATCGTGCTTGGTTTTGTCGCCGTCTTGCTCTTATCGCGCCCCCCTGAAGGTGGCAGTGTCTTCAATCTCGGCGCCGCTATCGGCCTGTTATCAGGTGTCTTTTTCGCCCTTTCCGCCGTCGGATACCGAGGTGCCGTTCTTGCAATGGATAGCGAGAACACTTTCCTCGTCGCGGGATTGACCCTTGCTTTCGTCGCCACCGCCCAAGCCCTCGCTCTCGGCTTCTGGCTTGCGTTGCGCGAACCGGGTCAGATCACCGAAACCCTCAAGGGCTGGCGCAAGTCTTCCCTCGTCGGAGTCTTTTCCTTGATCGGAAGCTGGTGCTGGTTTGCCGCCTTCTCGCTGCAGAATGCGGCCTACGTATTTGCAGTCGGACAGATCGAACTGATCTTTTCACTCGCCATGGGCATTATCTTCTTCCGCGAGAAAACATTCTCACGCGAACTCTTTGGCATGGCCCTTTTGACCATTTCAATCACTGCAGTCGCTCTGATCGGATCAACCTAGCCAGACCACTCGATCTTCGATCCGGTCGTTCCTCACCAGTGGAACGCGTTCAGGCGTCTCCAGGGATGGCAAATGCTGGCCCAAACGCTCCAAAACCATCGCCGTGACGTTCGCTATGTCGAGATCCCGTAGGCCCCGAAGCCGTGCCCAGTGCAAATGAGACAGCTCGTCGCTGTCGCGAAACTCCGCTTTAGCTCCACCGGCAACCGCTTCAATCGGCGCCAGAAAAAAACGCGCATCAAAGCGCCTCGGACGTCCCGGAGGCGTAATGGCACGCAGGAAAAATCGCATAGCCGAAGGGTGTGCAAGCACCATACCGGTTTCTTCCGATAGCTCCCGTATTGCTGCAGTTGCCAGGGCCTCGGGTGAAACTTGCGAACTGACCGGCTCAAGCTCCAGCAACGCCCGCGTTCGCGCGTCCAAAGGCTCTGCCAACGCCAAGCCTTCATCCGTCTCGTCCACAGCACCACCGGGGAAAACGAATTTTTTTGGCATGAAAACAGCACCTTTGCCCCGCTGCCCCATCAGGACAGACGGATCGGAAGACGCGTCTTTTACAAGAATAATGGTCGACGCTGCGCGAATGGGAACGTCATCACTCACGACCGACACCTTAGTTTGGGCGGCCAAATCCGTGCAATCTCTTCGCCCATTGCAGCCCTACAATCGCCCCCTTCAAGCGGGGCAAAAGATAGAGCGAAAGCCCCACACATCCAACAGTAAACGTTGTGGCAAGAACCATTGGGTCGGGGCGAAATTCAGTAAAGGACCAGATCAAAGCAGGCGCCATCAGGTGACCGACAATCAGGATCGTAAGGTATGCTGGTCCGTCATCGGCGCGATGATGCGACAACTCCTGATCGCATACCGGGCAGCTATCACGCACTGCCAGATAGCTTTTCATCAACGGGCCGCGCCCACAGTTCGGACAAGTCCGCTTCCACCCTCTCAGCATCGCACCGCGTACGTCGCGCTCATCGCTCTCTTTGCGAACGTCGTCGGTCATAACAGTTGTG
>JABDPD010000010.1 GCA_013042895.1 Boseongicola sp.
TCATTGTCCGCATCCGCGATCACCAGAATCTCTGAAGGGCCCGCGATCATATCAATCCCGACCTTGCCAAAAACCCGCCGCTTGGCTGCCGCCACAAAGGCATTCCCCGGCCCCGTGATCTTGTCGACAGGTCGCACCGTCTCTGTGCCATAGGCCAAGGCCGCAATCGCCTGCGCGCCGCCAATCCGGTAGATAGTCTCAACACCCGACAACCGCGCAGCCAACAACACCAATGGATTGATCACACCGTCTGGAGTCGGTGTCACCATCACTAACCGCTCCACACCCGCCACCTGAGCCGGAATGGCATTCATTAATACCGACGATGGATAGGACGCCAATCCGCCGGGCACATAAAGTCCGGCCGCCGCAACCGGACCCCAACGCCACCCAAGCATCGCGCCAGTCTCATCCGTCCAGGACAGGTCTTTCGGAATCTGGCGCGCGTGGTACGCTCGAATTCGCTCCGCCGCTAGCTCTAACGCAGCTCGCTCAGCTTCCGGAACCGTTGCAATCGCTGCGTCAATCTCGCCCTCAGAAAACGCCATCGCGTCCGGCGACAGATCAAAGCGATCAAACTTGGCCGTCAACTCCACCAAGGCCGCATCTCCTCGAGCGCGCACATCTGCAATGATCTCGGCCACCGCCGCGTCCACATCCGGCGCATCCTCGCGCTTGGCTCCCAACAGAGCGACAAACCGGTCATCAAAATCCGCATCTGACGTCGAAAAAAACTGAGGCATGACACACCCTTTCCTTGGCCGTGGACATACCCCGCCCTCCGCGACGCCTCAAGCGGCTTCATCCTTTGAGAAATTCTACCGATCCGGCGGGCACCGGGACGCCAGAGCTGTTTAGTCCAGCGCCAAAACCATCAGCAGATCGTCCACATAACCGCCGGGTTCGCGGAACCCGCGCGGCAACAGCCCATAGCGCTGAAACCCCAGCCGCTCGTAAAACCGCACGGCGCGCGCATTGCCTGCCTGCACGGTCAATTCAAGCTGCACCAGTCCACAACCCCGCGCATATCCAACGACGCGATCCATCATCTTATCTGCCAGCCCAGAGCCCCTCCGCTCCGGCACAACAAACACCATCGCAACCGACGCCCGGTGCGCCATACGATCTCTTTTCTGATGGATCACTCCGGCAAGCGCGACAGGCTTTTCCTCTTCAAATGCTGCGAAAATCGGCTCACCAGTCAAATAGTGACGCCATTCATGATCTGACATTGCCGCCCACTCCGCGTGGGTCGACGCATAATTCTCCGGTTCAAGTTCCAAAGACATCAGCCGCAGATGCTTGAACGCCGCCAGATCGCTCGCGTCCAGCCGTCGAATCATCCCTCCGGATGCTCCGGCCGCTTGCCCGACGGCGCCACGTAGGGCCGCGTCACATCCGTCAGCGTGACTTCCAAAGCCTCAACCTCCACCCGGATCGCCCCATCGCCGGCCAGTGTTAGAACACACGCTCCAGTGCCATCTTCGCCCGGCTCCCACTCAAGCGTCAGCAATGACAGCACCATGTCCGCATCGCCCCGCTCCACGCCCTGAGATGCCACCCGAACCGCATCTTCAATCGTCAGCACAGATTGCACCCGCTCCGGCGATCACCCATCTTCCCAGCGATACCGGTTAAGCAGAAGCGCAAACCGCCGCCCCCGACGATCCCAGGTCATCTCGGTACCCGGGAACACCGCATCTTGCACCAACGACGCAATCACCGGCAACTCATCAGGCTCCAAAGCCTTCAACCTCAGAGCCTTCTCGCCCCCGTCCTCAAACCGCGCATCTTCCACCATCACTCAGCCACCCGTTCGATCTTGGCACCCACCGCGCCCAGCTTCTCTTCAACATGCTCATAACCGCGATCCAGATGATAAACCCGGCTCACGACCGTCTCACCTTCTGCCGCCAGACCGGCCAGAATAAGCGATACCGAAGCCCGCAAATCAGTCGCCATTACCCGGGCGCCGCGCAATTGTTCAACACCAGTCACCGTCGCTGTGCCACCGTGAACCTCAATATCCGCGCCCATCCGCATCAGCTCCGGCGCGTGCATAAAGCGGTTCTCGAAAATCGTTTCCTCCAAATGCGACACACCGTCCGCCGTGCACAAGAGCGCCATCATCTGCGCCTGCAAATCCGTCGGAAAGCCCGGAAACGGTGCCGTCGCCACATCCACCGACCGTACACGCCCGTTCCTGCGCTTCACCTTCAGCCCGCGCGGTGTTTCTTCCACCGAAACCCCAGCCGCATCCAGCCGCTCGCAAAAAGCCTCTACCAGACCAATAGTCCCGCCCAGACACTCGACTTCGCCCCCGCAGATCGCAGGCGCCAGCATATACGTACCCAATTCAATTCGATCCGTGACCACAGGATGCGTGGCACCGCCAAGACGATCTACGCCTTGTATCTCAATCTTTGACGTCCCCGCCCCGGAAATCTGCGCGCCCATCTTTGAAAGACACGCCGCCAAATCCACGATCTCTGGCTCGCGCGCGGCGTTCTCGATAACCGTCGTCCCCTTCGCGAGGGTCGCCGCCATCATCACGTTTTCAGTCGCCCCAACAGAGGCGAACCTGAGTGGCACCACCGCCCCCTTCAAACCGCCATTGGTCGTCGCATGAAGGTAGCCATCCTTCAGCTCGATCTCGGCCCCCATCAGCTCCAAAGCCGAGATGTGAATATCCATCGGCCGCGCCCCAATCGCGCAGCCTCCGGGAAGTGACACGACCGCATGCCCCTCGCGCGCCAACAAAGGCCCGAGCACCAAATTCGACGCCCGCATCTTGCGCACAATGTCGTAATCCGCCGTCGTATTCACAGGACCCGCCGACGACATCGCAATCACACGCCCGTCCTGCAAATCCGACACTTCGGAGCCCAGCGAGGCCAACAAGGTCGTCATCGTTTTGATGTCCGACAACCGTGGTGCGTTCATCAAGGTCAACGGTTCTTCGGTCAGCAAGGTGGCTGGCATCAACGTCAGACAGGCATTCTTCGCCCCTGCAATCGGAATTTCACCGCGAAGCTCCGCTCCGCCCGTCACCACTATCGAGTCCATCGTTCAGCCTGCCTTATCTTTGCCCGTGCCACCGTTTTCGGTCGCTGTTTTTTCTGCCTCATTCCCTGACCGCGCCCGACTCTGAGCCTTCCTGCGCGACAGGTTCGCCTTCAACGCAGCCTTCAGCCGCGCCTCTCGCGCTTCCTTTGCGCTTTGCGGTGCATCAGACGGAGTTTTTCTGCCCATAGAGCCTCTCTACCTCAGCCGCCAATTACCGTCCAGATTGCGCTTGCGCGATTTCGACTTTGCCGCTATCCCGACGCCCGGTTTAGGCTGCCGTAGCTCAGAGGTAGAGCACTCCCTTGGTAAGGGAGAGGTCGAGAGTTCAATTCTCTCCGGCAGCACCAGATTTTTTGAATTCAGCAGAAAAATTTGCCCGGCTGTCTTTCACGTTTCATTGCCTCGCAATGGAACAACCCGCCAGTCGCTTCAGAGGCACGACGAGAGGGCGCAGATATCATGAGAGCGCAAACCGCAACCCTCGCTCGTCATTCGTCTCAAAAAACGCCCCAGAGCTTTTGCATATTCATTGCGAGAATTATCCCCAAGACCGCCAGCACCACATACCACTTAAAACCGGCCATAAACCCCTCCATCGCCGCCTAAATACTCAAAATCAATTCGGGCAGTATGCCCAATAACAGCTCTAAAATGAAGCATAAATCACGCTCAGATTGACCCTGCTTCCACCATATAGTTCGAAGCCGAACACATCGCCGCGTCGCTTGAGGCTAGGAATAGCACCATACGGGCCACATAAACCGGCTCAATCAAATCCGGCAGACACTGGCGATTGCGGTGAGCTTCCAATGCTTCAGGCGTAGCCCAAAGCTCCTTTTGGCGCTCAGTCATGATCCAACCCGGAACCACCGTGTTCACACGGATGCGATGATCCCCAAGATCGCGCGCCATTGTGCGCGTCAAACCATGCACCGCCGACTTCGCGGTCGCATAGGCAGGAAACCCGCCTCCCGCTTCCCACCACGAGTTTGACCCGATGTTCACGATCGACCCACCGCCCGCCTTTATCATTCCCGGCGCAACCGCCTGAATGGCAAAGAACATGTGACGTATGTTCGTCGCCATCCGCTCGTCCCAGTATTCAGGTGACACTTCCGTCCAGTCGTGCCGGTCATCGCGCGCCGCGTTATTTACCAGAACGTCAAACTCCCCAAGTGAGGCAATCGCCTCTCTCAACGCCGCGATGTCACGAAGGTCGCAGAGCGCGTATCGCGCGCCCGTCTCGCCTGCGACCTGCTTAGAAGCTTCAACATCCCGATCCAGAAACGCGATGTTTGCACCTTGCTCTGCAAACGCCCCCACTGTCAGCGCACCGATCCCCGAGGCGCCGCCTGAAACCAAAACGCGCTTGCCCTTCAGGCTTGGGTAATTCGCAAAATCCGACATGAATGTATTTCCTCTTCTTAATGCTAACTTCGTCCGGCAGCATATTCTTCTATACAATACAGCCTTTTACGACATGAGGTTAATCGAATAACGCCGCGCACGACCCGTTAACCCAGCATTTTTGCGTCAGACCGGTCGCACCGACGTAATACCGACGTGGTACCGACACAACTTTTCTCACCATTTTCAATATATTACACCCGATAATTTACCTTTTCCGATCAAGGCACCATAAGTATCACACCGCCCCTGGCACACCTGTGACAATACCTTCTTGCATCACTTCGGGCGCATAGGCTTTTCGTGCGAAAACCTCGCGGACCATAGGCTCAAAATACTCCAAAGGCTTGGTCTTGTAGTCGGGATCAAACGAAGCCTGATCCCAACGCTCGCAGAACGCAGCACAGGAATCGAAACACGGATGATCCTTGAAGCGATCCCGCGCGTTCTCATCCCAGCCATAGTGATGTGCGTAGTAAATCATCTGGAAAATACCGTGGTGTTCAACCACCCAGGCCACCTCCCAGCGCACAAAGGGTCGTATGACTTCAGCCGAAAATCTGTCATGATTCTGAGGTGCTAGTCCGTCTCCGATGTCATGCAAAAGCGCCCCGACCACCCAGTCAATATCAGCACCGTCAGCCTCTGCCCTTGTTGCCGACTGCAGCCCGTGATCCAGCCGCGTGATCTTGTACCCTTCGATTGACGCTTCGCCCTGACGTCGCAACTCATCGAGTATTCGGTCCGCAGTTGCGGCCTGATACTTCGCCTCGAAGGTCTCCAGCAGTTCATAGTCTTCACGCGTGCCGTGCTTCATCTCAGTGAACGAAACCGATTTGCTCATGAGGCCCTCCCTAACTTTTCCCGACGACACGCGAAATCGATCGGTTTGGCAACGGATTTTTAGGACTTATACCGCAAATTGCTCAAGACCTCTCACAGGCGCTCCCGTCGCGAAACCGCGCCGACGGCTCCGGGCGGTCCCAACCGTGCCGTGGACGTGTCCCCACCGGCCGAACGGGACCGCTCGGCGATTTGACCTACGCGAAAAAACATTACCGATCGTACCCGGCGTGGTAAGCTCAACCCATGTTTCGCCTCATCTTTCTCCTCAGCCTCCTCGCCCCTCCCGCCGCCGCACAGTCCTTTGGTCCCGGTCCTTTCGCTAGTTTCGACCTCGCCTCCGAACCCATACTCGGCGATCCGCACGACCTCTCGATCGGTCCTGACGGACGTCTTTATGTCGCCGACAAACTGAATGCGCGGATCGCGGTTCTTGATCCTGAAACACTTGAATTCATTGAGGAACTTGGTCTGGGCTTCCTGCCTGCGGTGCGGGATGTTTCCTTTGGCCCGAACGGCGAAGTCGCCCTCGCTGTCAGCGGTGCCAGCGCAGTAGCCATCTACGAGGACCTCGCGGCCCTCAGCGCTCCGCCGGACATCGGTGTACGCGCACCTGGCACGGAAGGCGCGCTTTATCATTCATCCGGACGCATCTTCGCCATGGCCAGCGGCATCGGAGCGCTGGTCATTTTTGAAAACCTCCAAGCCGTAAATGGAGTCGAGGGGCACTTGGGAGCCCACGATGTTGCCGAAGCGCCCGACGGCAGTGTCTGGGTCGCCGATAATCGTTTGCGCCGTCTTGTACGCTACAGCCAAAACCTTGAAAGAATTCAGGTTATTGAAGCCGACAAGTTCGGCTTTGTAGGTCCGCGCTACATGGACATAACCGAGACGGGCCTACTCGTTGTCGCCGATCAGGACGCGCATCGAGTCCTTTTGATAGACCCAGACGGTCCCGACGGAGGCACGCTTCTCGGCGTTCTCGGCGATGGCAAACCCGGCTTGGGGCCCGACAAGTTCAACAACCCAGAAGGTATCGCCGTCAGCGGAAACCGCTATTTCATTAGTGATTCAGACAATAACCGGATCGTGCGATACTCGGTCTTTCTAAACTGACCTAGCGGTGAGGCAGCAGCATCGGGTCTTCTTCGATCTTGGTCGGAATGTCTTCGAAC
>JABDPD010000028.1 GCA_013042895.1 Boseongicola sp.
ATGCTGATGTCACTGTCCTCGGCGGAGGCGCTTGCAACGGAGAGTGATTGCCTTTCGCATGGCGTTACACCTGCCGTTCGACTGAACGAGGGAACGGATATCTGGGGCTTTCGTGGTGCGAATTACAGAGCCCATGCTGCGCAGCCATTTCGAACTGCGCGAATAGACCGGGCGCGCGCCCTTTGCGACCTGGGGCTCTACGCGGTTACCTTTTACAATGATGTCGAGCGTGATGTTGCCTCTTTGGAGGCCTATTCCCAGTTCCGCGATGAGGCCAGTGCAGTCGGCATGCGGCACTTTCTGGAAGTGTTCAATCCGGCGTTTCCGATCGATACGGGCGGTGAAGATATCGGAATCTATATCAACGACGCGATCGTGCGTTGCCTCGCCGGCGTCGCTCGTGCCGATCGTCCGCTGTTTCTGAAGATGCAATACAATGGCGCACGTGCGATGGCCGAGCTGGCCGCATTCGATCCCGAGAACCTTATCGTCGGCATCCTTGGTGGAAGCGCGGGCACCGCTCGGGACACGTTCGAGTTGATAAGCCAGGGCGAGCGGTTTGGCGCCCGTGTCGCGCTCTTCGGCCGCAAAATTTATTTTTCCGAAGATCCACTCGAAATCGTCCGCTCGATGCGACGCGTGATCGAGAGAGACATTTCACCTGAGGAGGCGGTGGTCGCTTATCACGATCACCTTTTAAAGAGTGGGAAAACGCCCATCCGGTCGCTTGAGTCAGATCGAGAGGTGACCGATCCGATATTGAAGGTGGAGGCCAAATGAGGCTGGGAAATTCCTCGCGCCGGGGCATCCTCACTGGTGGGACATGGTGCGCGGACCATAACAAATTGGTCTCGCATTGGCCTTCCGAAGAAGAGGTCGTGGAAATTCTAACCAATGACGTACGCGGCGGCGGGTCTGCCTGCAATCTTGCGGTGGACATGAAACGCCTGGATCCGGATTTTCTCGTCTCCACGGTTGGGGTTGTCGGGGACGACGAGGACGGGCAGTTCCTTTTGGCCGAAGCTGATGCGGTGGGGATTGAACGGTCTGGACTGGTCGTTTCCCAGAACGGACGAACCGCGCATACCGATGCATTTACGTCTCAAACATCTGGCCAGCGCACCCATCTGTATATCCCGGGGACAGCGGCCGAGTTGACGCCGGATCATTTCAATTTTTCAGACGTAACTGCCCGCATCCTTCACCTTGGTCTGCCGGGCGTTCACCCCAGGATGGATACCGCGTGGGGCGAAGACCCAAATGGCTGGGTTACAGTACTAAAAAAGGCGAAACGGGCCGGGATTGCCACCAATCTTGAACTCTGCTCGATCTCGGCGGACCGAATTGCCGAACTGGTTCGACCGTGCTTGGCGCATTTGGACCTGTTGGTTGTCAATGATTTCGAAATCGCCGCCATCGCCGGTTCGGCCGCCGAAGGCATGACGGATATGGATGCCCAGCATTGCGTCGATGCGGCCCGGGCGGTGCTTGAGGCAGGATCAATGCAGCTTGTTGTCGCGCATTTCCCCGAGGGAGCTGTCGCACTCAGCGAGGATGGCGGTGAATTCTTGATCCCTTCGGTCTCGGTGCCTTCTGACGCAATACAAGGCGCTAACGGCGCCGGGGATGCTTTTGCTGCCGGCCTTCTCTACGGACTTCATGAGGATTGGAGCATCAAAGATGCCATCCAGCTTGGCCATGCATCGGCGGCGGCATCGATGCGTGGTCTTGGAACCACCGATACGGCGGCATCGTGGCGAGAGTGTCTGGACCTGGCTGCCAAGTGGGGGTGGCGCGATACCTTTTGAGGGGCAGCAGAACGTTATATTGACCCTTCCCGAATGGCTGGGCGCAACAGCCCTGTCAAGCTGACCGACCTTGCCGCGCAACGGCGCGCAAGAGAGCGAGGATGAGCCTTTCATTGTGATCGCGAACAGCGCGCTGGTCAGACCATTGGAGGCTGAGACTTCGATCCAGGTTCGCGTTCGATCGCTTTGTGTCGGTGTCCAAAAAAAGCTCCTCAGTGGTACTCAAGACGGTGTCTCGTAACCTGCAAACCCAACAATAAAGAAAGTTGATGTAGGATTGACGGCGTGCTCTGATTGGTCAATTGTATCAACGCGATGGAGCTGCACAGACACGCTCCCGCCGATTTTGTGCCCGTTCGGGCATGACAAAATAAAGGGAGGAAC
>JABDPD010000046.1 GCA_013042895.1 Boseongicola sp.
GTTCCGGAGCGTGCGTGACCAGCACCAAGGTAGAACCGTGCCGGTCGCGAAGGCCAAAAAGGATATCCATGATCGCCTGCCCTGTCGCGCCATCTAAATTGCCGGTCGGCTCATCCGCCAAAAGAATGTCCGGCCGCGGCGCGGCGGCGCGGGCAAGCGCAACACGCTGTTGCTCTCCCCCCGACATCTGTGCGGGATAATGATCAATCCGGTCCCCCAACCCTACCGCACGAAGCTCAGCCTCTGCGCGTTCAAAAGCGTCGCCTGCACCTGCCAGTTCAAGAGGCGTCGCCACATTTTCCAGGGCAGTCATTGTCGGAATGAGGTGGAAAGATTGGAAAACCACGCCCATATGCTCCCTGCGGAAGCGGGCCAACGAGTCCTCACCCAGCGTCGTCAAATCGTGGCCAAGCGCCTTGACGGAGCCGGTGGTGGCGCGTTCCAATCCGCCCATGAGCATAAGGAGCGACGACTTGCCTGATCCAGAAGGTCCAATCAAACCAACGGTTTCGCCGCGTTCAACCACAAGCGAGATGCCTTTCAGGATGTCCACACGGCCAGCGTTTCCGTCCAGGGACAAGGTGGCGTCTTTTAGGGAAAGGATCGCGTCCGTCATTCAAAAGGCTCCGATGCAATGGGCTTATATGCCATATGGGGTGATACGTGCAGTTCGCAACGCTGGATTGGTTCTCATTGCCTCGGCCTCCCTCACGTATGCGAATCCCGTCACGATCGCCGCATTCGGAGACAGCCTGACGCAAGGGTTTGGCTTGACCACCGAAGACGGTTTCGTGCCGCAATTGGAGACCTGGTTAGCCCAGCAAGGCGCCGAGGTAACGCTCATTAACGCGGGAGTCTCCGGTGACACAACGGCCGGCGGCCTGTCGCGCATTGAGTGGACTTTGACGCCCGAAATCGACGCCATCATTGTGGCTTTGGGCGGTAATGATCTGCTTCGCGGAATGGATCCTGATGCAAGCCGCGAAAACTTGGACGGGATCCTCGATATCGCAACGGCTCGCGGCTTGGACGTGCTCTTGATTGGCATGGAGGCCACATCAAATTTCGGTTCAGATTACAAAGAAGCATTCGATGCCATGTATCCTGATTTGGCCGCGAAGTATGACATCTCGCTGCATCCGAATTTTCTCAACGCGTTAACCTCTCTTAACGATCGTGCAGCGACACTCGCGACCTACATGCAAGCGGATGGGATCCATCCGAACGCTGAGGGCGTCGCATTGATTGTTGAAGACATCGGACCCGCTGTTTTGGAATTGATCTCCGACGGGACAAACTAGCCGTCGCCTCTTGCCAAGCCCGCGCCAGTTGGGTGAACTGAGCGCAAAGGCGAAGGGGCAACATCATGCAGAAGTCGGTCGACCTAAATTCAGACATGGGCGAAGGGTTTGGCACCTGGACAATGGGTGACGATGGCGCGTTGTTGCAGATCGTGAGCTCGGCAAATATCGCCTGTGGATTTCATGCGGGCGACGCCGATACGATGGCAAAAACCATGGCTTTGGCGGTCGAAAACGACGTTGGGATCGGCGCACACCCGGGTTTTGATGATCTGCGAGGGTTTGGACGTCATCGCATGGATGTACCGGTTAAGACATTGGCAAATCAGGTTAAATATCAAATTGGAGCGGCTCAGGCGATGGCCCGCGCCGCTGGCGGATCAGTCCGGCATCTGAAATTGCACGGCGCCCTTTCCAATATGGCGTCAGCCGACAAGGCACTTGCGCAGGTGTGTTACGAGGCTGCGCTTGAGGTTGCTCCTGACATTATCATCATGGGGCTCGCGGCAACCGCGATGGAAGAGGTTGCGCGAGAACTAAAGTGCTCCTGGGCCGGTGAGATTTTTGCGGACCGCGCCTACAACGCTGACGGCACATTGGTAGACCGACGCCTGCCTGGGGCGATGATCCATGACCCGTCCGAAGCAGCGCAGCGGATGGTGGAAATGGTCCAAGCCGGTGCAATTCTGACGGCAGATGGAAATGTGTTGGAAACACGGATCGACACGATCTGTGTGCATGGTGACAGTGCTGAAGCCGTGGAAATCGCGCGGAGCGTTCGCTCGGGCTTAGAGGCCGCCAACATAAAAGTTGAGGCGTTTTCAGGTGCCCCACTTTAACGAGTGTTAAGCAGCAACCATTTGCCGAGGTCCGTCAACGCGTTCGATCATATTGCGAACTTCATCAGACTGAACGCCGGTGAACTGCGCGAAATCCAGATCGTCTTCCAGTTTGGCAAGTTCTGCAGGGGTCAGAGCATTGATAGCCTCGACGAGCTTTTCCGCGTCCAAAGGGCCGCGCGACAGTTTATCCAGAATGTCTTCTTGAAAGTCGTCTTGCATGTCTAACATGACATTCCTCACTCGAACTTTTTCACCAACTACGACATAACACTAGCATTACTCAGTGTGTTTTTCAACAATTTGAGATACTTATCCTTCAAACTTAATGGAAACACATTGTTTCGCATTCAAACGCCAGAGTCTGGGTAATTTCCAAAAATTGGACCTAACCTGCCCCAATTCTGCCCGTATCATCCGCCACTAAGAGCCTATAACCAGTTGTTGACTATTAAGAGTAATCAAAATGTAAATTCGCGATACAATCGCTTGCGCCACATGCGCAGACATCAAGAGC
>JABDPD010000052.1 GCA_013042895.1 Boseongicola sp.
GCGTTCATATATGGAGAGACGACCAAAGATGAACCCGAAAGTGAAAAAAGCTTGTTCTCTGAGCCAATAAAAATGCGCACACCCTCACCGCCCTCGGTGAGATCCAGGAATTCAGCGATGTCGCGCTTGCGTTCGAGGTCGTCGAAGAGGGTTCTGATGCGCTCAAGCTCTTCTTCCTGACCCGCGCTCTCGATCAGATTCGATCTTCCTCGAACGATGAGGCGCTCATAGGTTGGACCTTCGTTCTCCCAAAATGCCTGGCCGTTCTCGACCAGATCGCGCGCAGCGGTGTCCAGTTCCTGCCGATGCTTGGCGATCTCCCGCGAAATGACCAAGCCGAGCTCGCTAAGGGTGTGGCCTTCGACGATGGAATTCAAAAAGTTCGCGGCCTCGCGCATTGAGCTTGGGGTTTGTCCCGGTGGAGGGGTGAAAACGCGGTTCTCAACGTGGCCGTCACCAAAAACCAAAACGACAAGAGCGCGATCCGGGGCAAGACTGACGAACTCGATGTGCTTTATCGGGGCTTCGTGCTTGGGCGCGAGAACAAGGCTTGCGCCATGTGTGGCGCCGGAAAGTGCCGAACCTACACGATCCAGCAACGAAGTCACATCAGCGTCGTTTGAGCCAAACGAACCCTCAATTGCCCCCCTGTCTTCGGCACTCAGATCACCAACTTCCAGAATGCCGTCCACGAACATGCGCAGGCCTTGTTGTGTCGGAATGCGCCCCGCCGAGATGTGAGGTGAGTTGAGGAGGCCGAGGTATTCGAGGTCCTGCATCACATTGCGAATTGTAGCCGCGCTGACCTGTTCGGACATCTCTCGGGTGAGAGTCCGAGAGCCGACGGGACCGCCCGTTTCAAGAAATCCTTCGACGACGCGGCGAAACACCTCGCGCGAGCGGTCGTTCATGCTGTCTAGAAGTTTACCGGAATCACTCATCTTGAACCGTTTCCTTGGGGGCGCTGCAATTAAAGGCAAGCAGGCACGAAGGTCAATCGGGGTTGATGGGACGGGCGGGCACGACTATCACCAACCCTCAACCCTTGGAAGGAAGTCATATGCGCCCGTCAGGTCGAGCTATCAATGAAATGCGTCCCGTTTCGATCGAAACAGACGTGACCAGACATGCCGAGGGGTCCTGCATGATCCGCTGTGGTGATACCCATGTTCTTTGTACCGCCACGATTGACGAGCGTGTTCCTCATTGGATGAAGAACACTGGCCTTGGCTGGGCAACTGCAGAGTACGGGATGCTACCGCGGGCGACGCACACCCGGATGGGCCGTGAAGCCAAGAAGGGTCAAAGCGGAAGAACACAAGAGATTCAGAGGCTTATCGGGCGCTCACTGCGCGCATGTATTGACCGGCCCGCCCTTGGCGAGCGCCAGATCATGGTTGATTGCGATGTGATCCAGGCCGATGGTGGAACCCGCTGTGCTTCGATTACTGGAGGTTGGGTGGCGCTTCGACTGGCGGTGAATAAGCTGATCAAAGCGGGGATGGTGACGAGCGACCCGATCATTGATCATGTAGCGGCGGTGTCTTGCGGTGTTTATGCGGGCCAGCCCGTTCTTGATCTTGATTACCCCGAAGACAGTGAGGCGGGCGTCGATGGCAACTTTGTGATGACAGGGCGTGGCAAGCTGATTGAAATCCAGATGTCAGCAGAGGGCTCGACGTTCTCGCGTGAAGAGATGTCTAAACTTCTAGATTTGGCGGAAATCGGGCGCGATGCGCTGGTTGAAGCACAAACGGGCGCGACAAGCTGATGCGGCGGTTTGACGGCAAGACACTTTTGGTGGCGACGCATAACGCGGGAAAACTGAAAGAGATTGCCGACTTGATTGGGCCATTTGGGATTTCCGTGGTTGGCGCCGCGGAGAAGAAACTACCCGAACCAGACGAAACCGGGACGACATTCGTGGAGAATGCGCGACTCAAGGCTCACGCGGCGGCGGCGGCAACTGGTCTTCCGGCTTTGTCGGATGACTCTGGAATTGAGATAGATGCTTTGGATGGTGCTCCGGGCGTCTATACGGCGGACTGGGCCGAAACACCCAGCGGACGTGATTTCGTGATGGCGATGACGCGGAGCCATGAGGCCCTGGAGGCGATAGATGCGCCCCTGCCCCGGACAGCTCGCTTTTGTTGCACGTTTGTTTTGGCGTGGCCCGACGGCCACGATGAGGTTTTTGAGGGCCGAATGGAAGGTCAGGTGGTTTGGCCAATGCGCGGCGATCAGGGCCATGGATACGATCCTATTTTTCAGCCTGATGGATACGATGTCACTTTTGGTGAGATGGATCGCTGGGAGAAGAACAAGATCAGCCATCGAGCCGATGCGTTTGCCAAGTTGAAGGCTGTTTTTGGAGATGGATGAACGACCGGGCTTTGGGCTTTATGTCCATTGGCCGTTCTGTCAGGCAAAGTGCCCCTATTGTGATTTCAACAGCCACGTCACAGCCAAGATTGATCATTCCGCTTGGGTTAGTGCCTATTTAAGCGAGATTCGCCGATTGGGCGCCGAGACCGAAGGCCGCGTTCTAGACAGTGTTTTCTTCGGAGGCGGCACGCCAAGCCTTATGGCACCAGAAACTGTAGATGCGATCCTGAACGAGGCGCGTGCAGTCTGGCGCCCGTCTAATGACATGGAAATCACGCTTGAGGCGAACCCAACCTCGGTCGAAGCCGGGAAGTTCCGTGCGTTTCGGGATGCGGGCGTTAATAGGGTTTCGGTTGGGTTACAGGCGCTGCGCGATCACGACCTGAAGGCTTTAGGCAGGCTGCATTCAGCAGAAGAAGGTCGTCTTGCGTTTGATGTAGCGCGTGAAACTTTCGAGCGCGTGTCGTTCGATTTGATTTACGCTCGGCAGAACCAAAGCCTTGAGGCTTGGCGGAGCGAACTGAAAGAGGCCCTTTCATTGGCGGCCGATCATTTGTCGCTTTATCAGCTAACGGTTGAGCCAGGAACAGCGTTTGCGGAGCGCTTTGCGCGCGGAGGATTACGTGGGCTGCCCGATGAGGATGTTTCCGCGGATATGTACGCGCTCACTCAGGACTTGACGGGGGAAGCTGGATTGATCGGCTACGAAACTTCGAACCACGCGATTCCCGGGGCAGAATCTCGGCACAACTTGATCTACTGGAGCAATGGTGACTGGGTGGGAATTGGACCTGGGGCCCATGGGCGTTTGACGTTGGGTGGTGTTCGGTATGCGACAGAGGCGCCGAAGATGCCGGGCGCATGGCTCGCCGCAGTTCGAAACGGAACCGGCCAGGAGGGCCGTGAAGCTTTGAGTTCCTCCGAGGTTAGGGAGGAGGCTGTGATGATGGGGTTGCGGCTGAGG
>JABDPD010000057.1 GCA_013042895.1 Boseongicola sp.
GGATACGCTCCTGCTTTTCAATTGCGCGGCCCACCCAGTTCGTCTCTCCCTTCGGAGTCTTTGGCATGTCCACCATGACCGGAGACGGTTGAGCATCGCAATCATCTAGTGCGTCATCATCGGGGTCTTCCCAGATTTCAACCTCTGGCTCAGGCTCTTCGATCACTGGCTTGGGTGGAGGTGCAAAAGTCTCTTTGTTGAATTCCTCAATCCAAGCCGGCTTAGCCGCCTTTTCAGGCTTAGAAACGACCACCTCGGGCTTTGGAGGCTGCTGACTGATGCGCCGCACCTCGTCATTTGTTTCTTCGACCAACCGCGTCAGCTTCAACTCAAGATCAAGGCTAACATCCGCGCTGGATACGCGCTTGGCCGGATGCGCAGACATATCTGCGGACATATTGGCGATCAGGCTCTTCCACTTCGCGGCCGACTGCAAGCGGTCGGCAGGATGGATTTCCATAGCTGTATCAATAGCTTGCAGAAACTCCTCATCGTACCCTTCAATGCGACCCGCCAGGGGCACACAAGGATCAGGTTTCCGGCCCGCAATTTCAACCATGCGGCTTTGGCTGTTCGGTGGCGCCTGCCCGCTCAACACATGATAAAACGTCGCCGCAAGCGCATAGAGGTCGCTGCAAGGAGCCTGATTACTTCCCGCCACGTAGAATTCATGCGGGGAGTACCCGTCCTTAACGACAAGCAACGACGAGATCGCCCGCGTGTGGCGACTGGCTTCCGCACGTGCCGCACCGAAGTCAATTAACACCGGCGTGCCGTTTTCCTCGATTAAGATATTGTCCGGCGAGATATCTCGGTGGAGCAAGTCCATCGCATGAATTCTCTCAATTGCGTCGAGAAGTTGCACAAGAATGTCTTGAACCCGTGCAGGCGACAAAGGCGTTTCGATGATATCGAAAAGATCACGTCCCTCGATAAGATCAAGCACCATATAAGCCGTATCATTCTCTTCAAATGCACGATGCACGCCAACAATGTTTGGATGGCGCAGCTTCGCCAGGCTGCGCGCCTCCCGCATGAACATGCTCACGATTGAGCGCATTGGTTTGGCATAGCTTTTGCTGCGCGCCACAACGCTTTTGCCACTGCGAAAGCAGAATTCCTCATAATAGCACTCTTTGATTACCACGGTCCGGCCAAGAACGTTGTCCTGCGCGCGGTAAGTAATGCCAAAGCCACCAGCAGCGAGGTGATCGGTAATTGTGAACTGGTCACCAGAAAGAGTCGTCCCAATCGGGAGCGATGGAACAGCCTCGGGGGCATGTGTGTCCAGTTTTGCAGCCGTCATCGGCACCAATGCTCTGCCCTAAATGACTTTTTCAATCTGTTTCGTGTGCCGCTGAAATGTGTCGGTTTTTAGATGATTGTGGGGCGAAGCTGCGCTGAGCGGTCCGCAAAAAGGGTCAAATCCAACGGATTCTTTGCGATCCTTCGTGCCTCAATTCTCAGGTACTACCTCGGGCCCACTGATCCACTTGCGTGCGATTACCCTTGTTTAGAGCCAGATTCGCGCCGAATAGAGTTTCGAGCGATCGCGACGGTTCCGCGCCGGAGCGTTGCCCTGTACACGCGCAACCTTTTGCTCATGAGCGCGGCGGTCGGTTGCACCAGTGATTCCTGCAAAAACGAAGTGCTTCAGTTTCATGGGTTCAATTCCTTTTGCTTGTCATTTCCACCTATTCGGTAAGACTGACCATGCGCCCGGATGATTGTTGGAGATATCGGACAGATGTCCCAATCCAGCAGTTCCCAAGCAAAAAGTGATAGGACAGATGACCCGAGGCCCCAAAACATGACGCCAGTCCGCTTCATCCAGACCCGCGACGGCCTGTCACTGGCGTGGTCACGCACCGGTAACGGTCCGCCTTTGGTCAAGGCTGCAGCTTGGCTGACTCATCTTGAATACGATGCTCAAAGCCCGGTTTGGTCCCATTGGGTGCGGTTCCTTGAAGGTCATTTTGACTACCTCAGATACGACGAGCGTGGCTGCGGAATGTCCGATCGCAAGACCGGGGCGCTTGAACTTTCGTCTTGGACGGACGATCTTGAGCGTGTTGTCGACGCCGCTGAAATGCCAACACCTTTCGTTCTGTTGGCCATGTCTCAAGGAACAGGTGCAGCGGTCGAATACGCGGCCAGGTACCCGGAGAATGTCTCCCACCTCATTCTGTGCGGTGGCTATGCCCGCGGGGTTAACCACCGGGGAAATACCGAGGCTGCGAAGTTCTATGCCGCAATCACGGACGTCTTCCGAATGGGCTGGGACTCGTCCAATCCAGCCTTTCGCGAGGTCTTCACCAAACGGTTTATTCCCGACGGAGATCCGGAAAACGTGAAATGGTTCAATGAGTTATGTGGCCGTGCGACGACTCCTGATATTGGCGCAGAATTGTTGCGGGCACGAGGCGATATGGATGCGACCTCGGCCCTGAAGGAAGTCAAATGCCCAACTCTGGTTATCCACGCCAAAGGCGATAACGTATCTCCATTGGACGAGGCACGCCTCCTGGCTAGTTCAATTCCCGGCGCCGAATTGGTGGTCCTGCCTTCGAACAACCACATCCTTCAGGAGGACGAGCCAGCGTGGGACGATTTCCGCGCTCAGGTCCTGGCGTTCATCGGTGCGCCGGCGTCTGAGGTATCCTCGCCTCTTACTCCGCGCGAGCGGGAGGTTCTCGACGGTATCTGCGCCGCCAAAAGCAACAAGGAAATCGCGCGCGACCTGGGCGTGAGCGATAAGACCGTTCGTAACCAAATCACCGGGATATTTGCGAAACTTGTTGTTGCAACACGACTGGTTGCAATTCTGAAAATGCATAAGTCCTGAAACGAAAAAGCCCCGCACACTGGCGGGGCTTTTCTGATATTTGTCGCCGCTTACTTAAGCGTACGTTCAACTTCCTCGCGCTCGAAGATCTCAATCACGTCATTCGGGCGGATGTCTTCGTAGTTCTCAAAGGCCATGCCGCATTCCTGACCCGACTGAACTTCTGGCACTTCGTCCTTGAAGCGCTTCAGCGTTTTCAGGGTGCCTTCGTGGATCACGACATCATCACGAAGAAGACGCACACCGGCTGAGCGACGCGCCACACCTTCGGTGACGAGGCAGCCCGCAACACGGCCCACATTCGAGACCTTGAAGACCTCCTTGATCTGCGCGTAGCCAATGAAGTTCTCGCGAACCTCTGCAGACAACAGACCCGAAGCAGCTGCTTTCACATCGTCCACAAGGTCGTAGATCACGCTGTAGTAGCGGATTTCCACACCCTTCTGGTTGGCCGAGTTCCGCGCCGGCGCGTTTGCCCGCACGTTGAAGCCAAAGACTGGCGAGCCAGAGGCTTCCGCCAGACCGATGTCGCTTTCCGTGATCGCCCCCACGCCCGAGTGCAAGACCCGCACGCGAACTTCGTCGTTGCCGATCTTTTCCATCGCCTGAACGATGGCTTCAGCAGATCCCTGCACGTCGGCTTTGACAAGGATCGGCAATTCGCTGACGTCCTCGTTTGCCTTGGCGTTGGCCATCAGCTGATCCAGCGTCACCGCCGCACCTGCTGCCGCGCGTTTGTCTTTTGCGGCTTTCTCACGGTACTCCGCGATCTCGCGCGCCTGCGCTTCGGTTTCAACCACGTTCAACACGTCGCCCGCTTCAGGTGTGCCGTTCAGGCCAAGCACTTCGACGGGGACCGACGGCCCGGCTTCTTTGACGCGCTCGCCATGATCGTTTTCCATCGCACGAACACGGCCCCACTGCTCGCCAACGACGAAAATGTCCCCCTGACGAAGAGTGCCGTTTTGCACAAGAACCGTCGCAACCGGGCCACGGCCCACGTCGAGTTGCGCTTCGATTACTGCACCAGTCGCGGCGCGGTTCGGATTGGCTTTAAGCTCGAGAATTTCCGACTGAAGCGAGATCGCCTCAAGCAGCTCTTCAAGACCCGTGCCCTTGATCGCAGAAACCTCAACGTCCTGCACTTCACCTGACATTTGCTCAACGATCACTTCGTGCTGAAGCAAGTCAGTGCGCACTTTGTTCGGGTCCGCTTCCGGGCGATCGATCTTGTTGATCGCGACGATCATCGGCACTTCCG
>JABDPD010000060.1 GCA_013042895.1 Boseongicola sp.
ACCTCGCGGTGCGCAAACGGTGGAGAAACTGACAACCGAGCAAGGGTGGCAGAGACACTTCAACTCAGGTCGGAGCGAGCAAGGCTTCTGGGTTATGAGGACTTTGCTTCCTTCAAGCTTGAGACCGAAATGGCAAAAACTCCTGAAGCAGCTCAGCATTTGTTGATGCAGGTCTGGGAACCCGCCCGAAAAAGCGCACTCGCTGACGCGACAAAACTGCAAGAAATGCTCAACGCAGACGGGATTTCCGGAGACCTGCAACCTTGGGACTGGCGGTACTACAGCGAGAAGCGGCGAGTGGCAGAACACGATCTGGATGAGAGTGCTTTGAAGCCATATCTTCAGTTGGATCGGATGATTGAAGCGGCGTTTGCCTGTGCGAACCGGCTCTTTGGGATAGAGGCTAGGCCACTTGATGACGTCGCACTTAATCATCCGGACGCGCGTGCATGGGAAATTCTGCGGGACGGCGAGCATTTGGCGGTCTTCATTGGTGACTATTTCGCGCGAAGCTCGAAACGCTCGGGCGCGTGGTGTTCGGCGTTACGCTCACAGCGTAAGCTTGGCAGAGACGTCGCTCCAGTTGTGATCAACGTTTGCAACTTTGCCAAACCTCCAGAAGGCCGACCTGCATTGCTGAGCTATGATGACGCGCGGACGCTGTTTCACGAGTTTGGGCACGCCCTCCACCAGATGTTGAGCGACGTGACCTATGAGACGATATCGGGAACCAGTGTTGCGCGCGATTTCGTTGAGCTGCCAAGCCAGCTATATGAGCATTGGCTGGAAGTGCCTGAAGTCCTGTCTGAATTCGCAACACACGCTGACACGGGCGAGGTGATGCCAAAGGAAATGCTGGACCGCCTTCTCGCCGCGGGAACCTACGACATGGGCTTCCAGACAGTCGAATATGTCGCCTCGGCACTTGTCGACTTGGACTTCCACCAAGGTGAGCCCCCAGTTGACCCAATGCAACGTCAGGCGGAGATTCTTGACGGAATTGGGATGCCTTCATCAATTCCAATGCGTCATGCGACACCGCATTTTGCGCATGTCTTCGCGGGGGATGGCTATTCCAGCGGATACTACAGCTACATGTGGTCCGAGGTTATGGACGCCGACGCATTTGATGCCTTTCGAGAGGCGAGCGGGCCGTTTGATGCGGGCGTGGCCGCCAAACTGGAGAAATACGTACTTTCGACTGGTGGCTCGAAAGACGCCGCCGAACTCTACCTCGAATTTCGGGGCAAGATGCCGGGTCCCGAAGCCTTGCTCAAAGGGCGGGGTCTTGCCGCGTGATTTTCTCACAAGGTGTCGAGGCGAAACTGATAGCAGCCGTACGCCAAGTTGCATCCGAAGAGATTCTCCCGCGATTTAAGTCGTTAGGGGAAGGTGACATCGCAACGAAATCACGGGCCGATGATCTCGTTACCGTCGCAGATCGCGAAGCCGAGCGGCGGCTCACCGAGGTTGCTGCTTCGCTTCTGCCAGGCGTATCCGTCGTCGGCGAAGAAGCCGTCTCAGATGACGCGAGCCTTCGTGATGCGATTGATACGAACACATGCCTCATTGTCGACCCAGTCGACGGCACTTGGAACTTCGCGAATGGTCTGGCGACGTTTGGAGTTATCCTTTCCGTTTCACACGAAGGGAAAACGGTTTGGGGCATGATTTACGACCCAGTCGGCGACGACTGGGTGGTCGCCACCCGCGGCGAGGGCGCGCGGTTTGTGCGCGCAGATGGCGCAGAGGAACTGTTGCGCTTTAAAGATCGCCCCGGCCTGCAAGCTGAGAGCTCGATGGGCTATGTGCACTCATATCTGTTCCACGGTGACGAAAGAAGGCGGTTGTTTGCGCGTTTGGCAGAGTTTCACAAAACAGATGCGCTCAGATGCTCTGCCCACGAGTATCGGCTTTTAGCCCGTGGCGTGGTCGATTTCTGTGTCTCGCCTGTCCTTAATCCGTGGGATCACGCAGCGGGATGCCTCATCGTAGAAGAAGCTGGCGGGGTTGCGCGTATGCTAAGTGGCGAACCCTACCGACCGACGGTGCGATCGGGGCGACTTGTCGTGGCCTCGTCTGAGGCGATGTGGAACATGGTTGCCAGCACGATCAGCGGAGCTGAAAGTTCGATTTAACCTGCAACAAGACCCATCTGTTCGAGTTTTAGCAGAACTTGATGTGCACAGTGATCCACTTCAACGTTCTCGGTATCGACACGAAGCTCTGGCGCTTCGGGAACATCGTAAGGATCTGAAATCCCAGTAAATTCCTTAATCTTCCCTTCGCGGGCGAGTTTATAAAGCCCCTTGCGGTCACGACGTTCGCATTCCTCAAGTCTTGTTGCGATGTGCACTTCGACAAAGGCTCCAAACATTTCGACGTCTTCGCGGACAGCGCGGCGCGTCGTAGCGTATGGCGCGATCGGAGCGCATATTGCGATGCCCCCATTCTTGGTTATTTCGCTTGCAACATAGCCAATCCGACGGATGTTCAAATCGCGGTGTTTCTTGGAAAACCCAAGTTCAGAAGAAAGATTTTTGCGAACAATATCGCCATCCAAGAGAGTGACCGGACGCCCGCCCATTTCCATTAGCTTGACCATCAAAGCATTCGCGACAGTGGACTTCCCTGAGCCTGACAAACCAGTGAAAAAGACGGTGAAGCCTTGCTGCGCGCGCGGCGGATACCGCCGGCGAAGTTGATCGACCACTTCCGGGAACGAAAACCATTCGGGAATCTCCAGACCTTCACGCAATCGACGACGCAGTTCGGTGCCCGAGATATTTAGGACAGTGGATCCATCTAACACTTCGTCCGCCGGCTCGTATTGCGCACGTTCCTGAACATAGACCATGTGCTTGAAATCCACCATCTCGATGCCAATCTCGCCCTGATGTTCGCGGAACAACTCCTGAGCTTCATAGGGTCCATAGAAATCATCACCTTTGGAGTTCTTACCTGGCCCAGCATGATCACGGCCTATGATCATGTGCGTACAACCGTGGTTGCGCCGGATCAGCCCGTGCCACACAGCCTCGCGGGGGCCTGCCATGCGCATGGCGAGATTTAAAAGGCTCATAGTCGTGGTCGCGGCCGGATACTTGTCGAGAACCGCTTCGTAGCATCGAACACGTGTGAAATGATCAACATCGCCCGGCTTGGTGAGACCAACGACCGGGTGAATTAGAAGGTTTGCTTGCGCTTCTTTGGCGGCGCGAAAAGTCAGTTCCTGGTGGGCGCGATGCAGCGGGTTGCGGGTCTGGAACGCGACAACCCGGCGCCAACCAAGTTTCCGAAAGTATGCGCGCAACTCGTTCGGCGTATCGCGGCGCATTTTGAAGTCATAGTGAACAGGCTGTTGAATGCCCGTGATCGCTCCGCCGAGGTAAACCGGGCCCGCGACATTGTGGAGATAGTTAACAGCCGGATGCGCCTCGTCGTTTGCGCCGAATACTCTCTCAGCTTCCCGAGTCTTGTCGGGGACCCAACGGTCCGAAACGGAGAGGATCGCAAGAATTACACCTTCCTGATCCCGCAGTGCAATATCCTGGCCCACTGTCAGGGCATCGGCGAAACTCTGACTAACGTCGAGCGTGATCGGCATTGGCCAAAGAGTTCCATCGGTAAGGCGCAAATTTTTTACAACGCCATTGTAATCTTCTTCGCCAAGAAAGCCCTTCAGCGGGTTAAACCCACCGTTCATCAATAACTCAAGGTCGCATATCTGCCTCGGGGTTAGGTCCCAAGACGGCATATCTCCGGCTTCAGCCTTTAGCTTCTGAGCACTCTCATATGAAACATAAAGCTCCGGAATCGGGACGTGGTTTGGGATTTGCATTGGTTCACTTTGCCATGGGTCGATTGCCGGGCAGGTATCGCACGGTTCACGGTAAGTTCAAGTTAAGACCGAAAAAAGCTTAGTAGGCCATAGTGAGGTGTGTGCAGGCCACGGCCACTGAGAAATCCACGTTCGCCTGCACTGCCAAGCAACTGACTTGTCCTGCCTATTGGGCGGGAATGCTCTCCGCCGTGTCCGCGCTCTCAGGCTCAGCTTCTTCCTGCTCGGCCAGAAAGCGCTCGACTTCCAGTGCGGCCATACATCCCATACCTGCCGATGTAACAGCCTGACGGTAAACGTGATCGGTAATGTCTCCGGCAGCGAAGACGCCGGGAATCGAAGTCGCAGTCGAGTCTGGTTTTGTCACGACATACCCGCCGCTATGTAACTCCAGTTGGTCTTTCACCAATTCAGACGACGGGGCGTGGCCAATGGCGACAAAGAAACCGTTGACCGATATTTCCTTGATCTCTCCAGTCGTCGCGTGTTTCAGGCGAAGGCCTTCCACTCCGCGCGGTTCACTCGCGCCGACAACCTCGTCGATCTCATGATCCCAGATTACCTCGATTTTTGGGTTCTTGAAGAGACGGTGCTGAAGGATTTTCTCGGCACGCAGCGAATCTCTCCTATGGATCAAAGTGACTTTCGAAGCAAAGTTTGTGAGGAAAAGGGCCTCTTCAACCGCAGTGTTGCCTCCCCCGACGACGGCCACTTCCTGTCCGCGGTAAAAGAAGCCATCACATGTTGCACATGCGGATACGCCAAATCCCTTGAAGTGTTCTTCAGACGGCAGCCCGAGCCATTTCGCTTGTGCGCCGGTTGCAAGAATGACGGCATCCGTAGTGTAGGTTGTGCCGCTGTCTCCAATCGCTGTAAACGGGCGCTCTGACAGGTCAAGCGACTGAATATGATCGGAAATAATCTCAGTGCCAACGCTTTTCGCATGGGCTTCCATTCGAACCATAAGGTCGGGTCCTTGAACTTCAATATCGCCAGGCCAGTTCTCGACTTCGGTGGTGATCGTTAGTTGCCCGCCCGGTTGAATGCCTTGGACAAGTACAGGCTCCAGCATGGCGCGGCTTGCGTAAACGGCGGCTGTATATCCGGCCGGACCAGAGCCGATAATCAGAACGCGGCTGTGCTTATGATCGCCCATGTCTATCCCCTTTGTATGGCAGCAAGGCTCGATATAAACGTGGTGCGAAGGGACGGAAAGAGGGATCGCATACAGTTGACCACCTTGACCGCATGATTTAAAAAAATTACTCATTTTTGAAATAATATTACGCAGCGAACGTGCTCGTGACATAATAGTGAAAACTGGGAGGGGCCATGCCGGGCGTTAAACTCGATCCGATTGATCGCAAGATTCTTGCCGAGCTCCAGGCCGATGGACGGATGACCAACGTCGAGTTAGCCTCCCGCGTTGGCATCTCGGCGCCACCGTGCTTGCGGCGTGTCCGCACTCTGGAAGAACAGGGCTATATCAAAGGGTACCACGCCGCCGTCGATGCGCGCGCGCTTGGATTTGAGGTGCAGGTTTTCGCGATGGTTGGTCTGCAAAGTCAGGCCGAGGCCGATCTGGTGGCATTTGAGACGCTTTGCAAAGACTGGTCTCTGGTCCGAGAGTGCCACATGCTGAATGGTGAAGTGGACTTCGTCCTAAAATGCGTCGCGCCGGATTTATCTACGTTTCAGCGGTTTTTGACAGAATCGCTGACTGCAGCGCCAAATGTTGCCAGCGTTAAGACTTCTCTTGTAATCCGGGATGCGAAGGACGCGCCGGGGGTTCCGTTTGACGTACTGGAAGAACGACTCGCGCAGAACGCCTAGGCGATTGCGGCGAGCTCAGCGGCTGAAATGCGAGGAGCCGTCAGGCGTCCGAAGTCGCGGATATTGCGGATATAAGGGAAGAACATCAAGAAATGCTGCATCATCTCATCTGACAACGACAATGCCGCGTCGGGGCCGGGGTGATATGTTTCGACTTCCATACCGGCGGCGAAGATCGTCTCGTGTTTTTCGCATGCCAGATGGTAGACGCGCGTGGCCGCAACGGGGTTTACTTCTATCACAGACATTCCGTCGGCGGCGGCTGACAACGGCACAAGTGCCGTGTCGGCTCCTAGCGCTGCGCGCACCTTCGGATCGCGGTTAAAGCGACGCGCGTGGGGGCCAAAGGTCTGGTCTTGTGCAGGCCTTCCAAGACCGAAGGCGTCCGGCATCACACGATAAAGTCGGTCTGGAAGTTCCGACATCGACGGTGCTCCGGGAACAAGAGTGATGGCGCCCTTCCAAAGCAATTGTGCCGTGTGGCCGCCAGCACATTCGAGCATTGTTCCGGGCAGGAGGTCCTCAACGGCGACAGGACCTTCGGTCGTCTGAACCAGAACGCCATGAGCAAACGCGCCGAAGGCTTGCTCAAAGACAGGGAGAGCCGGTGCAACGCGAATGGCCGATTGAACTCCGTTATCGTCGAGCCATTCGACCTCGAACCGCCGTGTCAGCTTGGTCGACAGCGATTGTGAGCGCGGCCGTGTGACCCGCCGAGCCGTCCAACGCGCTTCGGAGTGAACGCGACGCGTGGGTGTTTCTCCGGGAAACGGGGGCAGTGTCGGCGGGGTATAGCTCATGTATTTAACCTTCTGGCAGCGTTTAGGTCTTGTTGGTTAAGTGTCTCACTGCGCCACAATTTGGGCGCAAATTGCGTTAGCTCTGATCTGTGATCATTGGCTTTGGCGCTTGTTCTGCGGGGTCTCGGGGGTCAACCGTTGTATCTGAGTTCGCATATTTCGCGGCCGTCTCGATCACGCTTTGCATCCAACGTGGCTTGGCTTTCATCATCCGGTCTCCATCTTTTCGTCTCAGCGTAAATTCGCCGCTGATGTGAAGACAGTGTCACCCTTTAATGGGGCAATCGCGTGGCAGATTCAGGGTAGTTTAAGACGGGCTGCTAAAGTCGGATTGTTGAGATTAGGCGGCCGTAATCTGCTTCCTGTGCATGAACGCTGCGCCGATAGGAGTAAAAACGGTCCGGATCGGAATATGTGCAATGACGGATCCACTCGACATCGCGAAGACCCGCATCGCGCATGCAGTGAAGCCCGTAAGCTGGCAAATCAAAATGCATCCGATTACCATTACCGCCAGCAAAGAAGCGGCTGTTTTCCGGATCGTCATCTACGAAAGCTTCAAAGAACTCCGGCCCAACTTCATAGGCGGTTTGGCTGATTGTTGGACCAATCGCTGCCCGGATGTGTTCGCGCGTAGCTCCGAGTGACACCATTTCTTCAATCGTTGCTTCGAGGACGCCGTTCGCCGCGCCCTTCCAGCCAGCATGGGCAGCGCCAATCACGCCCGCATTGGTGTCAGCAAAAAGCACAGGCTGGCAGTCTGCGGTCAGAATCGACAAACAAACATCTGGGGCATTCGTGACCATTGCGTCTGCTTCGATCACATTTGAATTTATGCCGGAATTAACTGTAACCACCCGCGCCGAATGTACCTGATGAACCCCCGCCATGTGCTCGAGTTCCACGCTCATGGCTTCGGCAACACGACCACGATTGATCAAAACGATTTCACGCTGATCCGACGATCCGAGGCCGCAGTTTAATCCTTCAAACACGCCACTGGACGCGCCGCCCCGACGTGTGAAGAATCCGTGTTTAATCGGGTTCAGCATGTCAGATGTCAGAATTTCCAGCGTCACGCGGTTACTCCCGGAGGCAAGGTGGCACCTTGCGGAAAGAGGGTCATCACTTTGAACAGGGTTCCCATTTCGTCGGGATGCGTCAAGCGCCGATGTGCGGCTATGTGTTGATCAAGTGCTGCGCCCTCGAGGTTTTGTGCAAGGGCTTGAGCGCGGCTCGTGATGC
>JABDPD010000066.1 GCA_013042895.1 Boseongicola sp.
ATCGGTCCCAAAAGCCAAGGCAAAGGCAAAGACAGCACGGAGAATACCCAGACGCCCAGTCCGGCAACGCCAAATGCTGTAATCGTGGCTATCATTGCTGCATGACTTTCAGGCGATGGCGTAGCGAGGTCTGCAAATGGACCTCCGCGGCCTCTTCAGCAGCGTGAACGTTTCCGGCCTTGAACGCGGCTATGATGTCGTGGTGTTGAGCGTGGACAGTCTCGATCCTCGCCTCATCTGCTAGTGTCGTCGGTCCAAGAAGCATCAACGCGTTGTTCAGCCCACGCGCGGCTTCCTGCAGGAACCGGTTCCGGGTCGCCAAATGAATAGACTCGTGAAATTTCTGGTTAAGGGCGGCTGCAGTTTTTGCATCACCCTTGGCATCGCCGATCTGGCTGTTGAGATCTTCCAGCGTGTCAATCTCGGCGGCACTGGCATGTTTGGCCGCCATTCCTGCCGCCGTGCGCTCAAGCACGACACGCATCTCGTAAAGTTCGACGACTTCGGGATACGAAAGTTTGCGTATGACCGCCCCTATGCGGGGGCGATGTTCGACGATGCCGTCGCTTTCCAACTTGCGCAGCGCTTCACGCACCGGTGTGCGAGACAGCCCGAGTTGCGAGGCGACGTCGATTTCCCGCAGGCGATCTCCCGGCAGATATTGGCCGCTAAGGATCGCGGCGTGCAGCTTCCAATAGGCGGTTTCGCCCTGAGACATCTCTTGCGCTTCTGAATTTGACACTTTAGGAAAGCCTTATTGTATCCACACGGATACAATGACAGCTCAAGAAGGAAAAGCCAATGCCAAAATCAGTCATCGTTGTGGGTTCAGGAAACGCCGCGCTTTCATCCGCGATTGCGGCTCTAGAGAAAGGGGCTGAGGTTTTGTTACTTGAAAAGGCTGACGAGGCATTGGCAGGCGGCAACACAAAGTACACTGCCGGCGCGATGCGTTTTGCCTACGCAGGCAAAGACGATCTTATGCCCCTATTGCGGGACCCCGAGGACAGTCGTTTGGCGACCGCGGATTTCGGCAGTTACACCGTCGAGACGTTCGGCAACGATCTTTTGGGCTTTAATGATGGGCGCCCTTTGTCGGCTGAACAGGAGACGTTGATCTCGGAGTCAGGCGAAACCATGCGCTGGCTTGCCTCGCATGATGTAAAGTTTGAACCGATCTACGGTCGGCAAAGCTTTGAAAAAGACGGCAGGCGAGTATTTTGGGGCGGGCTGACCCTGGCGGCTGAGAACGAGGGAGTTGGCCTGTTCGACATGGAACTGGCGGCGGTGAAGAAAATGGGCGGCGCGCTGCGCTATGGCGCGGCCGTAACCGGACTTCTGACCCAGGGAGATCGTGTGACCGGTGTGCGGGTCGGCAACGAAGAGATCCGCGCCGATGCCGTGATCCTCGCCTCCGGCGGTTTTGAGGCCAACGAAGACCTGCGCGTCGAACATATGGGCCCCAATTGGAAGGCCGCCAAAGTCCGCGGCACCCCGCACAACACCGGTGACGGATTGCGCATGGCCAGTGAAGCGGGGGCGTGCGCGCACGGGTTGTATGCCGGATGCCACGCAACTCCGATGGATTTGCACATGGCAGACTTTGGCGGGCTGGGCCTGCCGCCGGGTGAGCGTAAGAATTATAGAAAAATTTCTTACTTTCTGGGTGTCATGCTGAACGCCGAAGGCAACCGCTTCGTTGATGAAGGCGCAAATTTCCGCAACTACACTTATGCGCAATATGGGGCTGCAATACTTGAGCAACCCGGTCAGTTTGCATGGCAGGTTTTCGACAGCAAAGTCTTTGACTTGCTTTATGAAGAATATCGATTCCACGACGCACATTTTGTCGAAGCCCAGACCCTTGAGGATCTGGTGCAAAAGATGGAAGGCGTGGACCCAGACGCGGCATTGGCAACGCTGAAAGCCTACAACAAAGCGGTCAACGACAATGTCACCTTCGATCCGACCTCGCTTGACGGCAAAGGCACTCAAGGTCTGCCGCTGGCCAAATCAAACTGGGCGCAGAGGATCGACAAAGGACCATTTCGCGCCTTCCCGGTAACGGGCGGGATCACGTTTACCTATGGTGGATTGAAGGTGGACGACACCGGTAATGTTCGAACGGCAGACGGCGCGGGGATACCCGGCCTGTTTGCCTGCGGCGAACTTGTTGGCGGAGTGTTTTTCGCGGGCTACCCCGGTGGATCAGGGCTGACTTCGGGTGCGGTTTTTGGCCGCCGCGCGGGCTATGGTGCTGCAACGAACTCAGCGCATTAAGCCCAAGTAGCTCTCGCTTAGATTGCCTTCTTGGCGCACGCAAAGCGAAGCCGTACACCCGCGTGCTTTGCATTTGAGACGAAAGCCTCCATTTCCGGTCTTGCTTCTGCGCGTGGGACTACCGACCAATGACTGCAACTGGTCGATAGTACCAATTGGTCTGGCCCGAATGAATGTCAGGAAAGTCCCGCGATGCAGACATTGATGTCGCCTGCAGCTAACGACCGAGTTGCGGGACCAAACCGCTATTCTCCGCAAACGACATTGTACGGGTCATGTCGAACACACTGGCCTGAACACACCTACCGCACGGTTTTTTGGGTCATTGAACTCTCCGCAACGCGAAATTCGACTTCGAATACAAAAGTCGCGCACTACGACTCTCTACGGAAATCCATCAATAAACTACTGGTCTGAAGCGTAAATAACTGCCGCCCCTACTCCCAAGATCGCCGCGAGATTCTTGATACTCACGATCGAGCTATCGTAGCAAGCCAAAGCGTCCTCGGGCAGAATATACGGATTGAACTCATCGCGGTCTGCTCTTCGAAGAAGACTCTCCAGAGACCTATCGATAACAATTGATTCACCCGTGATCGGATTGCGCGAAAACAAGACAGCTCGTCTGTTCGCATTGGTCAGCTTCGATCCGCCCATGCAGTTCAACCCAAACACCGCTTGCAGATATCGCGTGCCATATCTCATCTCGCGCGCGTCCGGCACAGCTGCTTGCGCGTTGGCCATCGCAGTTTCAGAAAGGTTCGACAAGAACACCTTCACGCCCGGCGGTGTCACCGAAGTCGGAAC
>JABDPD010000072.1 GCA_013042895.1 Boseongicola sp.
GCCTCGATCGGTGCGATCCAACGACAGCTTCTGGTACTCGAAAACCAAGGCGGCGTTCAGTTTTTTGGTGAACCTGCGCTCGAGCTTTCTGACATTATGCGTACCGACCCGGATGGGCGGGGACGAATCAACATCCTTGCGGCCGACAGACTAATGGGGGCACCGAGACTGTATGCCACGTCATTGCTATGGTTGCTTTCCGAGCTCTTTGAAGAACTGCCTGAGGTTGGTGATCCGGACAAGCCGAAGCTGGTGTTCTTCTTTGACGAAGCTCACTTGCTTTTTGATGATGCCCCCAAAGCGCTCGTGGACAAAGTTGAGCAAGTCGCCCGCCTAATCCGCTCAAAAGGTGTTGGTGTCTACTTTGTTACGCAGAACCCTGCTGATGTTCCCGAAGACATCCTCGGTCAGCTTGGCAATCGGGTGCAGCATGCATTGCGCGCTTTTACCGCCAAAGACCGCAAACAACTGAAACAGGCAGCCGAAACCTATCGCGACAATCCAAGGTTCTCGACCGAAGAAGCAATCCGCGAAGTTGGGGTGGGAGAAGCGGTGACCTCGATGCTTGAGGCAAAAGGCGCGCCTGGCGTAGTCGAACGCACATTGATCAGGCCTCCATCTTCACAGCTTGGACCGATCACAGCGAGCGAAAGACAGACAGTGATTGATACGTCGCCTATCGCCGGAAAATACGAGGCCTTGAAGGATCGAGACAGCGCTTATGAGATTCTGCGGGGGCGCGCTGAGGAAGCGGCGAAAGCGGCTGAGGAGGCGGAAAGACTTGAAGCCGAAGCCAAAGAAGCCGAGCGCGAGCACAAGGCAGGCCGCCGCTATGAAGCGGAGCGGGTAGGGCGATCAACATCTCGTCGCAGCACCCGGTCAAGCGGAGGCTTTGGAGATGCTTTGACAAAGATGGTTGTCAAAGAATTGAAGGGAACCACAGGAAGACGCATTGTTCGCGGTATCCTTGGAGGGTTATTCAAGGGGCGGTGATGCACACCTCGCTTTCGCGAGCCGACCTAACCGGGGCGCGGCCCTCGGAATTCCGGGATATTTGAGCCAAATAGAAGGGCAAAGCGTGCGAAGATTGAGAAGTTTTTGGGCTGTGCTGATGGTGTTGGTCCTGGCTGCCTGTGGCAACTACGGACCAACAGTCGTTTCGGCCGATGAGGTTTCACAACTTGAAGCAGGGCTACTGGCACTCGGTCCAGAGGTTGACGCTGGAGAAGCGGCGCGCGCGGCACGTATTGCCTTCGAGTATACAGCGTTTCTGGCGAGGGAGTATGAGATTACCGACCCGCCCTTGGTCCACAACACCAAAGTAAACATGGGTTTGCGACCTAGAGGGCTTTGCTGGCACTGGGCGGAGGATTTGGAAAATCGCCTTTTGGCTGAAGAATTTCAAACTCTTGATGTTTTGCGCGCAATTGCGAATTCGGAAAGCGATTGGCTCATTGATCATTCAACTGCACTACTCGCGCCGAAGGGCGGCGTTTTGGAGGGTGCGATGGTGCTTGATCCATGGCGGTTTGGCGGAACTCTGTTCTGGGGCACGGTTCCGGAGGACACTCGCTATGCCTGGGTGCCGCAGGAAGTTGTGCATGCCAAATGGCGTGCTGAAATCCGGGCTGGCACACGCGATGCGCCGCCTCTTGGAGCGACTTTAGAATAGCATAATCCGCCATGCGGCGTTGCGCCCATTCACTTGATCAGGCATCAAAAGATCAACGGCAACAAGGGGCGACCACGATGGCATTTGGTAAGGGGCATCACCTTCATCTAATCGACGGTTCGGCGTTCATTTTCCGGGCATATCACGCGTTGCCGCCACTGACTCGAAAATCTGATGGACTTCCGGTCGGGGCGGTCTCTGGGTTTGTGAACATGCTTTGGAAGACCGTCGAGGACAATAAAGGCCCCGATGCCCCGACCCATGCCGCCGTCGTCTTCGATAAGGGCAGCCATACGTTTCGCAACGATCTATACGATCTCTACAAGGCGAATCGTGACGAAATGCCGGAAGATCTGCGCCCGCAAATGCCACTAACACGCGATGCCACACGTGCCTTCAACATCGCCTGTCTTGAACAGGAGGGATTTGAAGCCGACGATATCATTGCGACGCTTGCTTGCCGCGCGCGCGAGGCCGGCGGCCGCGTCACGATCGTTTCCTCGGACAAAGACCTGATGCAACTTGTCGGCGATGGCGTCGAGATGTTCGATGCCATGAAGAACTTGCGGATCGATAGTGACGGAGTTGTAGCCAAGTTTGGGGTCACGCCCGACAAGGTTATCGACGTCCAGGCGCTTGCAGGCGATAGCGTGGACAACGTGCCCGGCGCACCCGGTATCGGGGTCAAGACCGCAGCGCTTTTGATCAACGAATACGGCACTTTAGAAGAGCTTCTGGAGCGGGCCGAAGAGATTAAACAACCGAAGCGCCGCCAAACGCTAATCGACAACGCCGAGCAGATCAGACTGTCAAAAGATCTTGTCACACTCGATTGCGAGATGACGCTGGATTACGCGCTCGACACGCTTGAAGTGAAGGAGCCTGTCGTCGAAGACCTGCTCGGTTTCTTGACGGCGATGGAGTTTCGGACAACGACGCGCCGGATTGCCGAAGCGCTGGATGTCGAGGTCCCCGTCATTCCTGATGCAGAACCTTCCAAACCTAGCGAGGATACGGTCCTTGAGAGCGTGCCGTTCGACGTTGACGGCTACACGAAAGTGAATGAGATCAACGTTTTAGAGGATTGGATCGCTGCCGCTCGAGGGCGTGGGTACGTTGCCGTCGACACTGAAACAACCGGTCTGAACGAAATGTCGGCCGAACTTGTGGGAATCTCGCTTTGCGTTGAGGCGGGGCAGGCTTGCTATATTCCTCTGACCCACAAAGCGTCTGCCGCGGATGATCTCTTTGGCTCGAACGAACTGGCAGAAGGCCAACTCGATCTGGAGAAGGCGCTAAAACTGATCAAGCCGCTTCTCGAGGATCCTTCGGTTCTGAAGATCGGCCAAAACATGAAGTATGACGCGAAGATTTTCGCACGATACGGCGTCAACGTTACGCCGATTGATGACACCATGTTGATGTCTTACGCGATGAACGCGGGCCTCCACAATCATGGCATGGGCCAGCTTTCAGAACGATATCTCGAGCACCATCCCATTGAAATCAAATCTCTTCTTGGGACGGGAAAATCCCAAATCACTTTTGACCGTGTCGATGTCAATGACGCGGTGAAGTATGCAGCTGAGGACGCGGACATTACGCTTCGTCTTTGGCAAGCGTTCAAGCCAGAACTTCACAAAAAGCGTGTAACCACGGTCTATGAGACGCTTGAACGCCCACTGGTTCCCGTTCTGGCGGAAATGGAGATGACGGGGATCAAGGTTGATCGTGAGGTGCTCTCGAAAATGTCGAACGCATTCGCACAGAAGATGGCGCAGTTAGAAGACGAGATTCACGAGCTTGCAGGTCAGGGTTTTAATGTTGGAAGTCCAGCGCAGGTAGGCGAAATACTCTTTGAAAAGATGGAGTTGCCAGGTGGAAAGAAAGGAAAAACCGGTAAATACTCGACGCCAGCTGACGTCTTGGAGGACCTTGCCACCGAGCACGAACTTCCGGGACGAGTACTCGACTGGCGTCAGGTTCAGAAATTGAAATCAACCTACACGGATGCTCTTCAAGACCACATCAACCCAGATACGGGCCGTGTTCATACATCTTATTCGATTGCCGGGGCCAATACAGGTCGTCTCGCGTCTACCGACCCGAACCTTCAGAATATACCGGTGCGCAGCGAAGAGGGGCGCCGCATTCGCGAAGCCTTCATTGCAACCCCGGGACATACTCTTGTCAGCCTCGACTACAGTCAGATCGAGCTGCGCATACTTGCCCACATCGCCGAGATTGATGCGCTCAAACAAGCATTTCTTGAAGGTCAGGATATTCATGCGGCCACGGCATCCGAGATGTTCAATGTTCCGCTCGAAGAAATGACTGCAGATGTACGGCGTCAGGCGAAGGCCATCAATTTCGGTGTCATTTACGGAATTTCAGGATTTGGTCTTGCACGGAATTTGCGCATTCCCCGCGACGAAGCGCAGGGATTTATCGACAGATATTTTGAGCGTTTTCCTGGCATTAGGGCTTATATGGATGACACGGTGGCATTCGCAAAGGAACACGGCTACGTCGAAACCCTTTTTGGCCGTAAGATCAACACACCCGAGATCAACAATCGCGGCCCGCATGCCGGTTTTGCAAAGCGCGCCGCCATAAATGCACCGATTCAAGGCACCGCTGCCGACGTCATCCGCCGCGCAATGATCCGTATGCCGAACGCCATCGAAAAACTTCCCGCGAGTATGCTACTTCAGGTTCACGACGAACTGTTATTTGAAGTTGAAGACAATGCAGTCGATGAACTGATTGCGGTCGCAAAAGGTGTCATGGAGGGGGCTTCTATGCCTGCGGTCGATCTGACCGTTCCTTTGACCGTCGATGCAGGACGGGGCGCGAACTGGGCCGAGGCGCATTAAGAATAATAAGTATTGCCCCAAAAAATGACGCATTCTTGAAATACCGCAATAATCAAAGGCTTTCTTGATTAGCTGGCCGTACCAAATATTCGAAGTGGTACAGATGAAAGACGAATACTCTCCCGAACGGGCGCTTCAGGAAAGCGTCGCCAGCCTGGCTCCAATTTTGCAGCCCGGTACTTTCGTCTATTGCTCGATGCTGCACAACGCTGACTCTCGAGATGCCATGTCCGTTGCGCGTGCGGTTTTTGTTGAAGATCAAGGGGTTTCGCTCATCATTCCGCGAACTGAGGCAGTACGTCTTGGCCTGATATTTGATATGACACTGCGCCAGATCACACTGTTTGCCAATATTCCGCCCGACGTAATTGGCGTAACGCGCGCCGCGATCCGGGCGCTTGAAAAACGTGAGATACCCTCAAATGTCGTTTCGGCCGCACACAGCGATCATATCTTTGTGCCGTCCCGCAGAGCAGATGAGGCCGTTGCGGCCCTTCGTAAGCTTCAAGAGCGCGCGTCAAAAACGCTTTAGTCTCGGTATCTGCTAGCATTTCCTAACGGATACCGCTTTCGCACTTTCCCATTCCGTTCCCGTCTTTTAAGACGTTGGCCATCCTGCCAACGTCCGCATGAGGCTGCCAAATGAGCGACCCCCAAATCACCGACGACATCATTGCAGCACACGGATTAACGCCCGATGAATACGCGGAAGTCATCCGCATCCTGAACCGAGAACCCAGTTTCACAGAACTTGGTATTTTTTCAGCAATGTGGAATGAGCACTGTTCCTATAAATCCTCGAAAAAATGGCTCCGCACCTTGCCAACCGACGGCCCGCAAGTGATTTGCGGCCCCGGTGAAAATGCGGGAATCGTTGATATCGGCGACGGACAAGCTGTCGTTTTCAAAATGGAAAGCCATAATCACCCAAGCTACATCGAGCCCTACCAAGGGGCCGCTACGGGCGTGGGAGGTATTCTCAGAGACGTCTTCACAATGGGCGCACGTCCCATAGCCGCCATGAACTCGCTTTCCTTTGGCGAGGTCTCGCATCCAAAGACCAAGCGTTTGGTCGCAGGGGTGGTGGAAGGCGTTGGTGGGTACGGCAATCCCTTCGGTGTTCCCACGATTGGCGGCGAAGTACGCTTTCACTCAGCCTACAACGGTAATTGTCTCGTGAATGCCTTTGCGGCCGGTCTCGCCGATGCAGACAAGATCTTCTACTCGGCGGCCTCCGGTATCGGTATGCCGGTTGTTTATCTTGGCGCGAAAACCGGCCGCGATGGAGTGGGCGGAGCGACCATGGCTTCTGCTGAATTTGACGACACTATTGAAGAAAAACGCCCTACGGTTCAGGTCGGAGATCCGTTCACCGAAAAACGGCTTCTGGAAGCCACACTTGAACTCATGGCCTCTGGCGCGGTGATCTCCATTCAGGACATGGGAGCCGCCGGTTTGACCTGTTCTGCGGTGGAAATGGGCGACAAGGGTGAGCTTGGCATCAAGTTGAACCTCAATCTTGTACCGGTGCGCGAAGAGGCAATGACGGCCTATGAGATGATGCTTTCCGAGAGCCAGGAGCGTATGCTCATGGTGCTGAAGCCTGAAAAGGAGGCTGAGGCAAAGGCAATCTTCGACAAGTGGGATCTTGATTTTGCCATCGTGGGCGAAACCATCGCAGAGGATCGTTTTTTGATCATTCACAACGATCAGATCATGGCCGACCTGCCGCTCTCTAAACTTGGCTCGTCTGCCCCCGAATACGACCGCCCTTGGGTCGAAACACCGGCAGCGACCGCGCTGCACGAAGTTCCAGAGATCAGCGCGCTTGATGGTCTCGTGAAACTGATTTCGTCTCCGAATTATGCTCGTAAGCACTGGGTCTGGGAGCAGTACGATAGCCAAGTCATGGCCGATACAGTTCAAGCCCCCGGCCTAGGGGCGGGGATTGTTCGCGTGCATGGCACAGATAAGATGCTGGCCTTTACGTCTGACGTAACTCCCCGATATGTCAAAGCAAATCCTATTGAGGGTGGTAAGCAAGCGGTTGCAGAAGCATACCGCAACCTTTGCGCTGTTGGGGCGACACCTCTTGCGACTACTGATAATCTGAACTTCGGTAACCCCGAAAAGCCCGAGATCATGGGTCAGTTCGTTGGCGCTATCAAAGGTATCGGCGAAGCCTGCTTGGCGCTCGACACCCCCATCGTATCCGGCAATGTCTCACTCTATAATGAAACTGATGGGCAAGGTATTCTACCGACGCCAACGATCGGTGCGGTCGGTCTCATTTCAAATGCCAACGCACTAATTGCAGGCCTACCAATAGACGGAGATGTTGTCGTTGTCGTGGGCAAAACCAAGGGGCATCTTGGTCAATCTGCGCTGCTCGCTGAAGCGATGGGCCGCGAAGACGGCGACGCACCAAGCGTCGACCTAGAAACAGAGCGTCAAAACGGCACCTTTGTGCGCGATAATGGTGACCTCATCACCGCAGCCACCGATCTTTCCGATGGCGGCCTTGCACTGGCTGCCTTTGAGATGGCCGACGCCGCAAACATCGGTGTCACTTTGGAAACGGGCGACACCGGACAGCTCTTCGGAGAAGATCAGGCACGCTACCTCCTCGCCATAAACCCTGAAAATCTCGCGACGTTTCTTTCTCGCGGGCAATCTGCGGAGGTTCCGGTTATGCAGGTTGGGACCTTTGGTGGCTCGGATATTACCTTCGGAGCCGAAACTTCGTCCCTAGAAAGGCTTTCGCAAATCTACCGAAGTTCTTTCGCTGAAAAGGTCGCGTAACTTCTCTTTCGTCTTATCCAAAACACCTCGGGGCTTTTGAAGATGGCGTCCCTAATCAAGAAGCCGTGCAAGCCTTGCAAGGCCGCCATCTCGGCTCTACATCTGAGGTAACGACAAGGAGAGGCCCCGAACATGCCAATGCAAGCCCATGAGATCGAAGCTTTGTTGCGCGAAACCTTTCCGGATGCGCAGATCACGGTTCAGGGTGACGACGGTGTTCATATGTCCGCCATGGTCATCGACGAAAGCTTTCGCGGCAAGAACCGGGTGCAACAGCAACGAGCGGTTTACGCCGCGATGAAGGGTAAAATGGACGGTGCAAACGGTGAGCTTCACGCGCTTGCGCTTACAACCAGGGCACCGGACTGACGGGCTCAATTTAGATAGGAATGAAAGATGTCTGCTCAGGATCAGATCAAAGACACAGTGACTGCCAATGACGTGGTGCTCTTTATGAAAGGTACCAAAACGATGCCACAATGCGGGTTTTCAAGCCGCGTCGCAGGTGTGTTGAACTTCATGGGCGTCGAGTACTCAGACGTCAATGTTCTCGCCGACGATGGTATTCGCCAGGGCATCAAGGACTTCTCCGATTGGCCCACCATCCCGCAGCTTTATGTGAAGGGTGAGTTTGTGGGCGGATGCGATATCATCACCGAGATGACGCTTTCCGGCGAGCTGGATACGCTGCTTGAGGAAAATGGTGTTACTTTTGACAAAGATGCCGCCGACAAGATCCGCGAGCACAACGGTTAGACTACTACCGCTATTTATCTGATACCAAATGAAAAAGGCCGCTCAATTGAGCGGCCTTTTTAAATTCTGATCCTGAGAAATCACTCTTTCTCTTCGTCGTCTTCAGCGGATGCTTCAGCGTCATCATCCGAAGC
>JABDPD010000089.1 GCA_013042895.1 Boseongicola sp.
AGTTCCCAGGAACCGCCCCTCCTACGTCGTGCCAGTGCCCAACGCTTGCGAGGTAACAGAATAGCTCACCGTCGCGGTAGTAGGGCCTGACCAGACGCATGTCTGAGAGGTGCGTGCCGCCCAAATGCGCGTCGTTGAAGATATAAGTGTCGCCTGCAACCAGGTCGCCTGCCTCAGCCGCTTTATCGATTACGGCCTTTACCGCGAACGACATAACGCCCACAAAAATAGGCAAACCTGACTTGCCCTGCACCAGCGTGTCGCCAGAACTGGCATGATAAAGCCCATGTGATGCATCATGCGCTTCCGCGATGATCGGATTGAACGCCGCACGGAAAAGCGTGGCGTCCATCTCATCGGCGATCTGTTCCATACGCCCGGCCAGAACGGCCAACGTTATCGGATCAATCGTATAGCTCACGTGCTGCGCTCCTCGGCGATGTCGTTCCATACGTCCTGTAAAATGATCTTGCCGTCCTTGATCGCGAAGCGATCAATGAAGCGGATTCCCTCGAACGGATCTCCGTTCATCCATTCGCCCGAAAGCGTTCCGATGACATAGACAACGGCGCATCCGTCCTGATGGAACGCCTCCGTGGACGTTATTGTCTTTTTGACAAAACGGTAGCGATCCTTGGCCCAATCGATCATCTCTGCAATCGTCGCCATTGGCTTGGATCCCGGGAAAACCATCCGAAAGTCTGCGGCGAGATTAATCTGTGCTGCATCAATATCCCGCTTCTGGAGCGCGGTCAGAAAGTCCAATGCGATTTGCTTTGGGTCGGGGAGTGCCGGAGCCGGAGTGCGCGACCGTCCACCTCGCGCGTAATTCTCTGGTGCCATCTCGTGAATCATCACCGTTACGGCTTCGTCACTTGCGGGAACGACGAATCGAATAGCGTCCGTCAGGGCCGCGGTCAGCCGCGACTTTTCTTCAGGCGAATAACCCTCGAGTATATGCGTCTCGACGATCGGCATTTGTGCTCCTCAAAAATCTGTACTTTCAATATAACAGATATTGGATTATGAAAAGGTCAAAATATTTGCTGAAAAGGTATCAGGTTCTCTTGACCGATGCCTAGACTGAACTACGGTTGCAGCATCCAATGGGAGATACGCGGCGGTGACTATCCACGCCCAAGCAACACTACCAGAAGGCGGCAAAGCCCGCCGGGTTTACCTGTTGTTGCGCGATGACATCTCAAACGGCAGATACGGCGAGGGTGAGTTTCTACCCGGTGAAAACCGTCTTGCTGATACGCTGAATGTCAGCCGCATCACGGTCCGTCGCGCTCTTGAATCACTGGCGGCCGATGGCTGGATCGAGAAGAAAACGGGCGCCGGCTCTGTGGTTCTTTCCCGGCGCGGCAAGGACGACAAGATCGCAGCAAACTTCGCAACACTGATCCCGCAACTTGTTGAATTCGATAGAAAAACGACAGCTCGGTTGCTTTCTTTCTCGTATGGTTCCCCATCAGTTTCCGTTGCGAACTCCTTGGGGATGCCCAAGGGCGGACGCGTCCAAACCGCCGCGCGGGTACGATTTTCAGACGGAGAACCGTTCTCTTACCTCACGACACATGTTCCCGAGGACATCGCGCGCAACTATGACGAAACAGATCTTGCGACACAGCCGCTCTTCCGACTCCTTGAGCGAAGCGGCGTTCAGGTCGAGGGCGCGGATCAGTCTGTAACCGCGACACTTGCCGGGCCAGATGTGGCGGAGGCGCTGGAAGTATCTGTAGGCTCGCCGCTTTTGTGGCTCGAGAGAATCGTCCGCGATTCTAACGGACGCGGGGTTGAGCACCTGTCTGCTTTGTATAGACCGGACAGATTTCGCCTTGAGATGAGCATGACTCGGATTGGTGCCGGAGAGTCGCGGCATTGGGAACCTGTGATCGGTGCGCGCGATACATGACGACGTTGCTTGATAAACTCTGGGATGCCCATGAGATCTTGACCGGAGAGGACGGTCGTTCGCTCCTTTGGGTCGATCGTCATCTGGTACATGAAGGGTCTCACCACGCGTTCGCCAAGCTGGCGGCACGCGGCGCGCGTGTGGCCGAACCGCGCCTGACGTTCGGCGTAGTGGATCACTATGCGCCGACGCGTGGGCCAGCGGCTACGCCAGCAATCGCGCGCATGATCGAAACGTTAGAGAACAACGCCGCAGATCACGACGTGACCTGCTTTGGATTGAACGACAGAAGGCAGGGCATCGTGCACGTGATTGGCCCAGAGCAGGGTCTTACGCTGCCGGGACTTCTTATCAATTGTGGCGACAGCCACACCTCTACCCATGGTGCTTTTGGCGCTTTGGCATTCGGGATTGGTGCCACGGAAGTCGCACACGTGCTCGCAACCCAGACCGTGTGGCAAAGCAAACCGAAAGCCATGCGAATCAACGT
>JABDPD010000091.1 GCA_013042895.1 Boseongicola sp.
CGGTAAACGATCAGAAGGCCGAGGGTGAAAAGCAGGCGTTGCCGCAGCTCGGTCGCTTTTCCAAGCGTTGCCCAGCTGACATTGGCTGCCATTTGCTCTGCTGCGGATGCCATACGTGTCTCTCTTCAATAAAAGCGCCGCCAAACCGGTTCCCGGATGGCGGCGCTGGAAAACCTGTGAAGTATGTAAGCGGCGAAAGCGCCGCTCACAAGTCGTTACTCAGCCGCCGACGCGGATGTGACCGTCAGTGATCCGCCCGCCTTTTCGACCGCAGCGATTGCGGACTTGGAGGCACCGGTGACAGCGATCTTCGCTTTTGCGGTGAATTCGCCCTTCGCGAGGACGCGGATGCCGTCTTTCTTGCGACGGATAAGACCGCTTTCAACCAGAACATCTTCAGTGATGTCCTTCTTGGCGTCGATCTTCTTGTCGTCGATGAACTTCTGGATCAGGCCGAGGTTTACAACAGAGTATGCCTTGCGGTTTGGCTTGGAAAAGCCGCGCTTTGGCAGACGCTGGTAAAGTGGCATCTGGCCACCCTCGTATCCAGCGATCGCAACGCCCGAACGGGACTTCTGGCCTTTTATACCACGTCCACCGGTCTTACCTGTGCCCGAACCCGGACCACGGCCAATGCGTTTACGTTTCTTAGTAGCACCGGGATTGTCCCGGAGTTCATTCAGTTTCATGTCGCTTCTCCTTGCCGGATGCGGCCCCCAGCGACGGGAGCGGCCGAACACGGCGTTTTTGCTAAGGTTTACGTGACCCATTTAGGGGCCACCGGCGGCGTATAGGGGAAGTCGGGCGAGGTTGGCAAGAGCTATCCTGTCCAGAGCGCACTTCGGGACCGAAATATGCCTGTCGAACCGGCCAATGCGCGGGCACCGGACCGGCTGTTTCGGCGTTCGAAGTTGTGAATTGAACTGACCTCTTCTTTTTCGACCCAAAGCGCCTTAGAAGCCATTTGATCGGGCACCTTGGTGCCCGCGCGCGCGGCGTCAACGACTGCCGCTCGAAAGCAGGTAGGAGGCTCTCAATGGCGCGAAAGAACCGAAGCCATGGACGCAAGGGCGCGGACCTAGAGCAGGCTCGCCTCCGCTTGAATACTGCCATGCAGGAAATGAAAGGCGGCCAGACCAACAAAGCAAGAAGGCTCTTGAACGACCTGCTTTCAGACTATCCGGACTATCCGGCCGCAATGGCCAACCTCGGGCTGGTCAATCTTGTGGCCGGACAGGCTGAGACCGCTCACGAGGTCTTACTACGCGCCTACACGCTCGACCCCGAAAACACGCATATCATCGCGCTTCTCGGTGCAGCGTGTGTCAAGCTGAAGCGCCATGCGTTTGCGGCTCAACTCACGGCGCCTCTGGTTAAACTTGATCCAAAAAACGTCGAGGTGAACACGACATATGCGGACGCTCTCGTTGGCCTGCGCGACTTTCATGCAGCGCGGACCGTGCTCGAACGTCTAACCAGTCTGGACAAAGAACAGTCCAGGCATTGGTTGACGCTTGCAGAGGTAGCGGCGCACCTGGGCGACTTCGAGCTACGCGCCAAGGCCCTGTCGCAAGCCTTCCAATGCGGAGACAGGTCCGCCTCACTCATTTTGGATATGCTAGACAACCGCGAAGCTGCGCGCTCAATTGACCTGAACAGCGTCAGAGCAAATATTCTCGCCGCTGGCGTCCCAAAGGATCCGGAAGGCGCCCGCGAATACTGGCGCCTCAGGATGGCGCTCGCAGAAGGTGACGACGAAACGCAAAAATGTCTGGAAGGCATCATTGAAGCCGGGCGAAAGATCTTCGCCTTCACGCGACCTGAGTACCTCAGAACCATAGCTGATCGCGAACGCGATCTGGCAAGGCTCAGTGCCGTCTCCTCGGTCAAAGCTGCACATCCGCGCGAAGGTATTGCACAATCGGTCCTCATTTGCGGCGCTTCTCGGGCTGGCAAATCGACTGTCGAAAACGTGCTGGCTGGCCACCATGGTGTTGTGCGTGGCTTTGAAGGAGGTCTTATCGACGCCGCGGTCAAAAAAACTTTGGCCGCCTCAGGATATCCAACGAACAGAAGCATCGCGGACATTCCAAAGGACCTGAGCAGCCAATTCGCAGCCACCTATGCTGAGTTGCTGAACGAGCGCATTGGCGACGGCGACTGGTATGTAAGTACGCATCCCTCAGGTGCAGCCCTTGCGCTTAGTTTTGCGGCGCTGATCCCGAATGCACGCCTGGTCTTTGTCCATCGCGACAAACAGGATACGGCATTCCGCCAACTGCTGCGCCGCTACCGAACCGGCAACGTCCACTCGAACGATCTGGCCGCGACGCAGGATTATCTGGAATGGAATGCCCAGATGATGGATCGCACCGCACAGCTCTTGCCGGAGATGTCAATTTCATTGTCCTATGAAGATCTCGTCTCCAAAACGGATGAAACACTGGCGTCGTTGTACCAGTTCATCGGCTTGAATGACGCGTCTTCCAGAAGTCCCGATATTTTCGACGACAGGGGGTGCGGCAAGTTGCTTGCACCCTTCATAAACGCTTGATCACGGCACGACGTGTGGCCACAAAGCAGGGCGCACCGACGTTTTGATCTTTCCTGCTCTTCTAGCACTTGTAACCATAGACGCAGCCGTTCTGGCTCAGGCCGGATTTTTTCTCGACATCACGAATGCGACGCAAGACTGATCCAAATCGACTGGACGCAGGTGCAGCCCCAATCCAGATCCACCGCGATCGCCAAAAGGCAGAGGCAAAGTGTCTTGCCGAGTGTTCTCGCGACATTCAGGCGGAAATCGCACCTCTCACTTCATGCCGTTCTGCGCGCAAAACCGAATATCCGATCGACCGCTTCCGTGGTTGGCCCAGTTTCAAACCCTTGAGCCGAATCGCCTCCCGATGTGCCGACTTTGCGCGTATCTTTCTCTACATTTGCCGCGTCTTGGTCGGAAATTCTTGCTCGCCCGACCCCACTCAAGTCCTAAGAGAACAAGGCAATTGCCGCGCCTCGGGATAGTTTTTCGCTAAAACCCCTTGCCGAAACCGGTTTCGGAAGTTTGCATGAGAAGTCTAGGGAGGACAAACCGTGCAGACTGGTAACACAGCCGCGCAAGCCACACGGCAAATAGGGGTGCGACCCCGAGTGACGATTGCGGATGTCGCAAGCGATCTCGGAGTGACCAAAAGCACCGTCAGCCGCGCGCTAAACGGCTATCCAGATATTGCCGAGGCGACACGCCTCCGGGTCAGTCGGGCAGCCGACCGTCTCGGGTATCGCCCTCTCGCCCACGCGCAGGCAATTCGGACCGGTCGGGTCCGTTCACTAGGCTTGGTTCTACAGATCGACAATGAAGACAGCGCACGTCCGTTTCTCGCGAACTTCATCGCGGGCGTGACCCAAACCGCCAGTGAGCAAAACTGGACCATAACAATTGCTACCGCAGAAACCGAGAAAGGCGTGCAGGATACTCTGTCGCGTCTTGTGGACGAACACAAAGCCGACGGCTTCATCTTGCCACGCACTCTAATTCACGACGGTCGGGTTGAGAAACTGCGCACCCAAAACGTGCCTTTTGTCATGTTCGGCCGGACCAGCGACCCCACAGGCTGTGCCTGGTATGACATAAAGGGCGAAGACGCGATGCGCGCTGCGGCAACCCGCCTTGCTAGCCTCGGTCATACACGGATCGCTCACGTTCCGGGAGGATCACAGTACACTTATTCACAGCTTCGTATTGAAGGGTATCGCGAAGGCCTTGAGGCCGCTGGTCTCAAATTCGATCCCAACCTCGTCGGGGCGCCCGCCCTCACACGAAAAGCCGGGGATGCATCAACGCGCGCATTGCTGGAGCTACCCGAACCACCTACCGCGATTACCTTCGCTGTCGACCGAGCCGCGCTGGGCGCCTACCGGACCGCCGAGGATCTGAACTTGCGAATTGGGGAAGAAATCTCCGTCATCGCCTACGACGGTGTCCCGGAAGGCGCCTATGCAAATCCCGGCCTAACCACTTTCGCCGTTAACAGCCGCCAAGCGGGGGAACGTCTTGCGGCGCTGCTGATAAAACGAATTCGGGGCACTGCTCCGGAACAACTTCGCGAGTTGGCGCCAGCCACCCTCGTTGAGCGGGGGTCGGACCGGCCCCCTAGACTGACGCCCGCCGAATTGGCGCAGTGTCTCAGAAATCAATCAAATCTTTGATGTCCAATGGGAGGAACCAAAATGACATTTCAGACCAAATCCAAACTTCTTGCTAGCGCAGCGCTTGCGCTTGCTCTGTCGGCGGGGGCGGTAAGCGCGGACACAATCCGCTTCTGGACTACCGAGGAACAGCCTGATCGCCTTGCGAAACAGCAGGACATGGCGGCTCAGTTCGAAAGCGCGACTGGAACTGCAGTAGAAGTGATCCCAGTGTCAGAATCTGACCTTGGAACACGCGCAACCGCTGCGTTTGCAGCAGGTGATTTGCCGGATGTGATCTACCACCCGTTACAATATGCCCTCCCGTGGAGCGAAGCCGGCATTCTTGATACAGAAGCTGCTACAGAGGTCGTCGAAGCTTTGGGCGAAGGCACGTTTGCACCCGGCCCACTAGCGTTGGCTGCTGTTGAGGACGGCGTTGCATCAGTTCCGGTTGATGGTTGGACGCAGATGATCGTTTATCGCGCCGACAAGTTCGCCGAAGCCGGACTTGATGCTCCGACGTCGTACGCAAACGTCGTGGCCGCCCTTGGAGCGCTTCACAATCCACCTGAGATGTACGGTTTCGTGGCCGCTACAAAAGTCGACGAAAACTTCATGTCTCAGGTTCTGGAGCATGTCTTCCTGGCCAATGGTGTTTCGCCAGTCGATTCCGACGGTGCGGCCGAACTTGATTTGGCTGCTACAACGGAAGTTCTCGACTTCTACAAGGCAATCACCGAAGCGTCCCCTCCGGGCGAACTTTTCTGGCAGCAGTCGCGGGAACTGTACTTCGCGGGCCAAGCGGCAATGATCATTTGGTCACCTTTCATCCTCGATGAACTTGCCGGATTGCGCGACAGTGCTCCGCCAACAATCAACGATGATCCGACGTCCTCCGAGCTGGCCTCTAAAACAGGCATCGTGACAAACTTCTCGGGACCCTCAAACCCTGGCGGCGCTGCTTGGGGTGACGTGCGTTACTTCGGCATCACGAATGATGCGGACACCGATCTTGCAATGGACTTCGTGAAGTTCTCGATGGACGAGGGCTATACTCAGACGCTCTCCATTGCGCCTGAGGGCAAGTTCCCGGTGCGTCGCGGAACGGCCGACGATCCTACCAAGTTCTCGGAAGCATGGTCAATGCTGCCCGTGGGTGTAGATCGCAAGGCTCCTTTGGGTGACCTCTACGAACAAGCCATGATCGACGAAATCGTCGGTGGTTTGGATGTCGCTCAGCGTTGGGGCGTAGCAGAAGGTCAGTTGGGCCTCGCATCCAAGATGATCAACAGCCAGGTCATCAACCGTGTAGTGCGTCAGTACATCGACGGTGAGATTGATGCCGCTGCTGCCGTTGCTGCGATGAACGAGCAACTCGCCGCGATCGAGTAAGGGTTTCTCCCGATGCCTGTCCCGTCCCTCTTATCGGGGCAGGCAAACCGTCAAGAACATTCCTTTGACCGGAGGACGTCATGAGCGTTGCAACTCCCCCGCAAGGCCAAGGCCCGCTTGAAAAACGCGAAGCCCGGCTTGCGTGGTCTCTGCTTTTTCCCACGATCACGATCGTGTCTCTGGTCGTTATTCTGCCATTGCTCGCCATATTCTGGATCAGCTTTAAGCCCATCGGGCTTGCCGATTTACGTCCGCCCGCTCCGGTCCTGCGCGAGAGCTTGCGTGGCTCGGGCGATGACCTGCGGATCGAGTATCGACTGCGAAACTCCAGTCAGGACACCGAGATCACTGATGTAGTCATCCTTGATACATTGCCTGAGAGCCTGATTGTCACTGGTGATCTTCCCGCGGGTTGTAACCTTGAAGGCCTCGCATTCACTTGTGATCTTGGCACACTCGAGCCGGGCTACAACGAGCGCTTGCGCGTTCCAGTCATGCTCGCGGACGGCGCAAACGAAGACGCGGCAGAAGAAGCCGCAGAGGGCTCAGAGCCCGAAGTGCGCGGCGACGCGGATTCGATCCTCACAAACTCTGAGTTTACGCTCGAGAACTTTGCACGCGTCTTTGACGGCGACGAGTTCTGGACGGTGATGTGGGTCACAATTTTCTATACAGTCGTCGGCACAGTTGGAGCGCTCTTGTTCGGTCTCTTTGCCGCAATGCTGTTGAACAAGAGCTTTCGAGGGCAAGGTATTCTTCGGGGGCTTTATCTTTTCCCCTACGTCGCTCCAGTCATTGCAGTTGCCTTCACATGGGTGAACCTCTTTGATCCCTTTTCGGGTTCGGCCAACGCGCTTTTGCTGCAAATGGGCGTAACCACCGAAACCATCAATTTCTTTGGACAACGCCCGCTAGCGCTCATCATGGTCACCGTGTTCGAAATCTGGCGGTACTTCCCTCTCAGCTTCCTCTTTATCCTCGCAAGGATGCAATCCATTGATACGGATATGTACGAGGCCGCGGATATGGATGGAGCGTCGCCATTCCAGAAGTTCTGGTACCTTAGCTTGCCAATGTTGCTCGGCATTCTGTCCGTGCTGTTCCTGCTGCGCTTCATCTGGACGTTCAACAAATTCGACGACATTTTCTTGCTGACAGGTGGCAACGCCGGGACGCGCACTTTGACCGTGAACGTCTATGAGCAAGCATTTGCGATTTCGAATATCGGTGCCGGGGCTGCGGTTGCGGTTGTCATCTTCGGTTGCTTGCTGGCCTTCAGCTTCTTCTTCTTCAGATTTATCAGCCGGGAGGAAGGACTATGAGTTTCCTGCGCTTTGGATATGTAACCGGCCCGGCAATCGGGGCTTTGTGGATGTTCATTCTGGCAACGACGGTTTCGATCACCATGTCATTTGCGACGGGAGATGCATTCAGGCCTTCTCTGATCATTGCGCTGCTGGTTGGTGCAATTTGCGGGGCCGTGGCAGCGCTCGAACAGGAAAACCGGATCAAGATCGCCATCGTTGCGGTCTTGGTCTTTGTCCTCACGACCGTTGGCATCGGGCCAATGGCAATGGAGAGTTCAATACTTTCCGAAACCTTCGCGGCAATCTCTCTGGCTCTGGTCATGGGATGGTCGATGGTTGCGATTATGAAAGAAGTCCCGATTGGACCTCTGAACCGCCATGAAACAGAGGAAGCCTGGATCCGGTTCCTTACTGGCTTTGGATACATCTTCTTCACAGCGATCGTCCTGATCCCATTCTATGTGATGGTTATGACGTCGCTGAAGTCGCAGTCTGCGCTCTTGCAGAACCCACTGGATTTCTCTCTGGATCTGGAAAAAGGCTGGGCATTGTTCCGAAGCTATCACGAGCTATTCCGCGACTTTAACTTTGGCACCTATATGTGGACGAGCTTCTTTGTGTCGGTGCTCACAGTAATCATCACGCTCGCCTTCTCAATCCCGGGAGCCTACGCCGTCGCACGCTTACGGTTTCGCGGGCAGAAAGCCTTCTCTCGCTCAATCCTGCTGATCTACATGGTGCCGATGATCGTTCTGGCGCTGCCGATCTACATCGCGTTCTCGGTCACGGGACTGCGCAACACAGTCATCGGCATCATCTTGATCTATCCGGTCACCACGATCCCAGTGGCGCTTTACATGTTGCAAGGGTACTTCAGGGGGCTTCCCGCTGAGGTCGAGGAAGCGGGTCTTATGGATGGCTTGAACAGACTGCAAGTCATCTGGAAGATAACACTGCCTTTGGCTTTGCCCGCGCTCGCATCCGTCAGCCTCTATGTCTTCATGATCGCCTGGAATGAGTTCCTTCTGGCATTCATGCTGCTGGATGACCCATCGAAATTCACACTAACGCGTGGCGTTGCCATGCTGAACAGCTCGGAAATCCCCCGAGAACACCTGATGGCAGGCGCAGTGATCGCAACTGTGCCGGTAATGGTGTTGTTCCTCGGATTGGAGAAATTCATGACCAAAGGCCTCACAGCAGGGAGCGTCAAAGGATGAACACACAAGTTATGCCAGATATGGACGAACAGGCGCGCGCCATTTTGCGCGGAAATGATCGCGGAGGTTACACCGTGCCAACGGCGGGCCTCTATCCATACCAATGGAACTGGGACAGCGCCTTTGCTGCTTGGGGGTTTGCGACCTTCGATGTTCCCCGTGCGTGGGACGAGATGGAAACCCTGTTTTCCGGTCAATGGGAAAACGGCATGGTGCCACATATTCTGTTCCACCGCCCCGATCCGGGATACTTCCCCGGACCCGAAGTCTGGGGCGGAGTGGGACCCGTGGCCTCATCCGGAATAAGTCAGCCGCCTGTCGCAGCAAGCTTTGCGCGTCGCATATATGATATGGATCCCGCAGCCAGCCGCGCTCCCCTCACTCGACTATTTCCAGCAATGAAAGCATGGCATCAATGGTTCATGGACTGGCGCCTGGACAGAGGCGCTGTCTGCATCACCCATCCCTGGGAAGCTGGTCGCGACAATACACCCGACTGGGATGGCGCCATGGCTGGCATCGATCCTGTGGGCGTTGGCGAGTACACGCGCCGAGACACATCTCACGTCGACCCGGCAATGCGGCCTACGAAGTATGATTACGATCGCTACATTTGGCTTGTACAACTCGGCCGCCACCTCGGCTGGGACGAAGCAGAACTCCTAAAGCAAAACCCGTTCCGTGTCGCTGACCCGACAATGACGTTCATACTGTTGCGCGCACAACGCGACCTTGCTGTCCTCGGCCGTGAACTGGGCGAAGATGTGAGTGAAATTGAAGCGGCCATTGAAGTGCTGGAAACAGGGGCCGAGACACTTTGGAACCCCGATCTGGCTTCTTACGACGCGCGCGACGTGCATTCCGGTGAATGGTCAGGCTGCGTTTCAAACGCATCCTTCCTGAATTGGTATGCAGGCATCGACAACCCAGGCATGGAAGCCCAATACGACCGCATTGCCGCAATCTGCAAGCACCCAGTGCCAAGCCATGACCCAAGCTCAGAACGTTTCGACGCCAAACGCTATTGGAGAGGGCCAACCTGGGGCATTATGAACGCATTGATCGGGATTGGCTTGGAAGAACGCGGCTTGACCGAGCGCGCCGAAGCACTGCGCAAAAACACTGCAGACCTCATCCGCGAACATGGGTTTGCTGAATACTTTGATCCAATGACCGGCGACGCCGCAGGTGGCGGAACGTTCACATGGACTGCCGCTGTCTGGCTGGGCTGGGCCTCTACTACACGACCGAAAGGAACCTCGTAATGGGTGCGATCAAGCTTGAAGCCGTCGAAAAATGGTTCGGCGATGTGCAGGTCATCAAGGGCGTGGATCTTGAAATTGAAGACGGCGAGTTTGTCATTTTCGTGGGACCCTCAGGCTGCGGAAAGTCAACGTTGCTTCGGATGATCGGCGGACTCGAAGAGACTTCACGTGGTGCGATTATGATCGACGATCGGGATGTCACACCCGAGCCACCGGCAAAACGCGGCCTGACAATGGTTTTTCAAAGCTATGCGCTCTATCCGCACATGAGCGTGCGAGAGAACATGGGCTTCTCGCTAAAAACAGCAGGCGCACCAAAGTCGGAGATCGACGAGAAGGTGAATCACGCGGCAAGCGTTTTGAAACTCGAAGATTACCTCGATAGACGCCCCAAGGATCTATCCGGCGGGCAACGCCAGCGCGTCGCCATCGGACGCTCCATCGTCCGTGACCCCACCGCGTTCCTGTTTGATGAACCACTCTCAAATCTCGACGCCGCCTTGCGGGTCGAAATGCGCTATGAAATCGCAAAGCTCCATCAATCGCTCGGCGCGACGATGATCTACGTGACACACGATCAGGTCGAGGCGATGACACTCGCCGACAAGATCGTTGTACTGGAATTCGGGAAAATTGCGCAGGTTGGCGCGCCCCGTGAGCTGTACGAGCGACCTGCAAACCTGTTTGTGGCTCAATTCATAGGCTCACCAAAAATGAATGTCATCGCCTGTGAAGCCAAGGGATCCGCATACAGCTTGGACGGTGGCCGCGGCGGTGAGTACCACGGTGATCACGAGGCTATTCATTTGGGTATTCGACCTGAACACATAGAGATCGGCGCCGCTGGCGAAGGCGCTCTCGACGGCACAATCGACGTGGTCGAATACCTCGGAGCAGATTGCTTCGTGATCCTCGACTGCGGCGCGTTAGGTCAGATGACGGCCCGTGTCTCCGGCGAAACAACTTTGAAGTCGGGCGAGAAAGTCGGCCTCATATTTCCAACGCACCGGTTGCATTTCTTTGATACGGACGGATTGGCCGTGAACTGAGGTAGGATTACCGCGCAAACTCCAGCATTCCACGTTTGCAACTTTGGTTACTATCGGCTCAAAACTGTCGTTCGTAGAAAGACTGGTGAGGGCTGCAAAAAACTGGGCCAGAATCTCCCTGCTGACGAAAAAGGGCGCTCCGATTTCTCGAAGCGCCCTCTAATCTCTCTCGAAAAAATTCGGCCTTAGCCGCGCTCTTCGATGATCTCTACCAGATGCGGGATCTTGTTGACCATGCCGCGAACGGACGGTGTGTCCTCAAGCTCGCGGGTCTTGTGCATCTTGTTCAGACCCAGACCGACCAGCGTTGCACGCTGCTCTTGTGGGCGGCGAATTGGCGAACCAATCTGCTTAACGACGATTGTCTTAGCCATGATCAAGCCTCCTCAGCAGCCGGAGCCGCTTCTGCTGGCGCTTCGTCACGCTTTGGCAGAATGTCAGCGACTTTCTTGCCACGACGCTGGGCAACCGAGCGTGGGCTCGCCTGCTTGTTCAGACCGTTGATCGTCGCGCGGATCATGTTGTACGGGTTCTGCGAACCCAGCGATTTCGCGACAACGTCCTGAATGCCGAGCATTTCGAACACAGCACGCATCGGACCACCTGCAATGATACCAGTACCCGTTGGAGCGGTGCGCATCACAACGCGACCGGCGCCGTGGCGACCATCGATGTCGTGGTGCAGAGTGCGACCTTCGCGCAGTGGTACGCGGATCATCTGACGCTTGGCTTGCTCAGTGGCTTTGCGAATGGCCTCAGGGACCTCTTTCGCTTTACCTTTGCCAAAGCCAACACGGCCCTTCTGGTCGCCAACAACGACGAGAGCTGCGAAGCCAAAGCGCTTACCACCCTTAACGGTCTTGGAAACGCGGTTAATCGCGACCAGGCGGTCAGCGAATTCTGGGGTCTCGTCGCGATCGCGGCGTCCGCCCCTCTGGTTTGGTTCTCTGGCCATCTGGCCTC
>JABDPD010000097.1 GCA_013042895.1 Boseongicola sp.
ATGCGCAGACATCAAGAGCTACCTCTATTACGTGCTTTCGACTGGATTGTTCCAGACTTACGGGGGATGGGTTTCCTCGGGTCGGCCGAACCCGCATGTTGTCATTCATAAAAGCAAAGAACCGACAACTCGCGCCGAGATCGCCAGCCTTTTCGAACTGAACTGCACCGCCTAATCATCTGATCATTAATTACAAAAAAGGCCGCTCATTCACGAGCGGCCTTTTTTCGATTCTATTAAGCGTTGTCCTCAGACGTCGTCTTCAAGGGCCTCAACAGCGTTCTGAAGATCTTCTTTGGAAACCTCTTTGTCGGTTGTCTTAACCTGCTCAAACATATGGTCCACAACCTTGTCCTCGAAAATCGGGGCCTGGATTTGCTGACGCATCTGTGGGTTTTGCTGAACAAACTCAAAGAACTGCCGTTCCTGACCCGGATATTGACGGGCTTGGTTCATGACAGCTTGGGTCATTTCGGCGTCAGAAACCTCAACTTCGGCTATTTGACCCACTTCAGCGAGCAAAAGTCCGAGGCGCACACGACGTTCGGCCAGCTTATTGTGCTCGTCTGTCGGTTCGATCGTTTCGTGATCGTGGCCCTGAACGTCAGGGTTTTCCTCGTGCCAAAGCGTATGCGCGATCTGACCGGCTTCTGCTTCGACCAAGGACGGCGGCAACTCAAAGCTAACCGCTTTATCAAGTGCGTCGAGCAGACCACGCTTCATCACGGCGCGCGAAGCACCTGTGTACTCGGCTTCAAGACGCTCGGTCACTTGGGCTTTCAGTGCCTCAAGATCGTCAGCGCCGAACTTTTTGGCCAATTCATCGTCGATCTCGGCTGGCTTTGGCTCTTTCACGGCTTTGACCGTCACATCGAAGACCGCCGCTTTGCCAGAAAGGTCGGCATTGCCGTAGTCTTCGGGGAAGGTCACTTCCACAGCTTTTTCCTCGCCGGTTTTCACGCCGACAAGCTGCTCTTCAAACCCGGGAATGAACTGACCCGAGCCGAGCACCAGAGGGAAGTCTTCCGCAGCGCCGCCGTCAAAGGCTTCGCCGTCGACTTTGCCGAGGAAGTCGATCACAACCTGATCGCCGTCTTTTGCTTTCGCCGTTTTCTTGCGGTCTTCAAAATTCTGAGCGTTCTCGGCGAGCGACGAAAGCGCTTCGTCGATTGCCGCCTGATCAGCTTTCACGACCAGCTTCTCAAGCTTGATCTTGCCATAGTCGACATCTGGAATTGCAGGGAGCGCTTCGTAGGTCATTGCAACCTCGACATCGTCGCCTTCTTTCCACTCTTCGTTGGTCATTTTGACGTCAGGCTGCATCGCAGGGCGATCGCCGGAATCTTCAAAGTGCTTGGACATCGCGCCATCGACACTTTCCTGCATGGCTTCGCCCAAAACGCGTGGACCAAACTGCTTCTTTAGCAGCGCCATAGGGACCTTGCCCTTGCGGAAGCCCTTCATTTCAATGTCGGGTGCTGCTTCGGCCAGCTTTTCATTGACTTTAGCGTCCAACTCGGACGCCGTGATGGTGATGCTGTAGCCGCGCTTCAGCCCTTCGTTCTGGGTCTCGGTGACCTGCATGTCATACCTCTTCGATGGCCCAACCGGCGAAGTCCGGGGAGGCGGAAAATCAGCGGTCCTTCTAGGCAAGAGGGGCAAAGGTTGCAAGCCGAAAGGCGGGCCTGCGTTCGTTGGGGTTTCTGATGCGTTTTCGCGTGCCAAGCAAAGCCCGCCCGGGCACTGGGCGGGCTTTGCCATTGGACGGTACGAACCAAAGGCCTTGGGTGCGTGTGACGGCCCAGGCGGTGTACCTAAGTTTATACGCTAACCCATCCCTGTGACGTGTTGCGTGAAGCGTCCTTTGACCGTGCGGTACCTGCCCAACTTCCTGGTACTGTTTTCGGAACTGACCTAGACACCCTCATACATCTGAACGACGAGATTTGCCTCGCTCAATAACGCATCGATCCTGCTTGCGATCATGGAGAGTTCATCCAAAGAAACCGCCCCACCATCCGCGGCCGCTTGAAAGGTCGGCGCGATCTCCTGCCAAAGCACGTTCACAGCCTCTAAACCCCAAAGGATTTCCTCGCTTGGAGCGGCGATGGTGCCGGGGTTGCTATAGCCGATCTTAATTGCCTGAAGCGAGGCGTTGGAAAGTGCAACAGAACCGGCCACAGCAGCCCGATGATCTTCAGGGCGAATCCCGAGATGACTCATGCAAAGCTCTTTCGTGGCTTTCTGGCTCAGCACGCGCTGCCGGACCGTCCGGTTCATGTCTTGCAACAGCGGAACGTTTTGCGCGTGAAGAGCCATCATATTCTCATCTCTCAAAGCCGCATCAAACCCGCCTTCACAAGAGGGTGCATCTTTCGCCAAAGCGCGCTTTCCTGATCAGAGAATTCCTTCAGAAAGAGCGTGGCCTAAATGTCTAAGCCCGAAAATGGTTGGGCCGCTCGTCAAACTGACGACTGCCCACCTCTACGACCAAGAACGAAGCAAGACCGCATGGTCAGTCATTGATGGACTTGCCAAGGACAAAGTATCGGACAAGTTGCAATCGACAGAGCAAAAATTCCCTGTCCAACGACGTGCGCCAAGGCAGCTTTTGGATTTGGACACCTTGGTGCACTTTGCGCCGGATACGAGGTCAGCTATGTCTGCAGAGCGATCGTTGGTCTGTGGCGCAGCGAGCGACGGCTTTGAGCCCTAATCGGACATGCTTGCTCCATTTTGGCCAGACTGAATACGACTAATGTGTTTCAGATCCTCCCCGAGGAAACTTGGGCCGAACAATGAGTGATCGAGATCAAGGCCGACGGACCATCTTTTCTTTAAGCTCGACGCCGTAAACAGAATTTCTGTGAATAATGGAGCAGCGGCGGGCAAATAGAGCCCAATGCAGTATGGAAG
>JABDPD010000098.1 GCA_013042895.1 Boseongicola sp.
TATTTCTCGGCCGGGGGCGACATGGATATGTGTATCGCGCTGCGCACGGCGGTTTTAAAGGATGAGACCCTTTATGTGCAGGCCGGGGGCGGCGTGGTTTGGGACAGCGATCCTGAAGCCGAGTATGAAGAGACCGTCAACAAGAGCCGGGCTATACGCAAGGCTGCGGAAGATGCCGGACGGTTTGAGCGTGGTGGGAACCGGTAGAACTCCATTGCGATTGCAGCCAATCGGTTTGGGTATTTAAGCCAGAAAGAAGAGCATGCGCAGCGCTGGTTAGTCAGGCGTTGACCTTGAGTGTTTGTGGTGCATGTCATTGGGTATGAGCATTGATTTGAGATGTCTGGCGCTTGCTTTGGTGAGCACAGCGGCTCCGGCGGCGGCGTTGGACCTGCAAATGACGGGGAGTTACAGTCTCAATCGCCCAGCAAGTCTGGAATATGACCCTGCATTTTGTGGGCTGTGGATCGCCAATGAGGGACCGGAAGCGATCTTGGTCACTTTGGATGGCCTAGAGCTAAGACGGATTAGTTCGGATTTGTTTCGCATCAAGGCGATTGCTCTGGAGGGCAACGATTTGATCGTCGCCGATGGCGGCGGAAAATTTCAGCGGCTCTCGAAGAGCGGCGAGGTTCTGGGGGCTCCGTTTCGTATTGAGGACGGCTGGGCGGATACCGAAGGCATGGTGGTGGACGATGCAGGCGTGATTATCACGGTCGAGGATGATCCGGAGTTTCTAACTTGGATGGCGCCCGATGGTGAGATTCTCCGGCGGATCAACACCATGACGCTTGAGCCTCCGTTAAGCGAGGCGCAAGGGATCGCGCGGGATCCGCGGACGGGGCATTTGTTGATCGTCGATGATTTTGAGGGATCGAATAGCCTTTATGAGTTTGATGGTGAGGGCAAACTCCTCAACACCGCGTCTTTACTTGATTACGGTATCGACCCCGAGGGAATTGCAATCAGGCCGGGGTCGAATGAGCTATTCATCGCTTTTGATCAGGGCGCGTCGATTGCGAGCTTCACTTATACACCCACGCTGCCCGACGGCGCAGACCGGCTGCGCCCGGGCGCGGATTGCATGATGTTTTGACCTTCAGCTTTGCGCTATGATCTCTAACTGATGAGCCGCTTTTTGAACACGCGGCAGGTTGTCGATTAACTCGTCGATGCCAAGGCGCTGCACGGGTGCGTGGATCGCAATGGCAGTCAGAAAGCGCTTTTGGTTGTCGCGGATCGGTGCGGCCACGGCGGCCATGCCGTCCATGAATTCCTCATTATCTGTCGAATAGCCGCGCGCACGGATCTCGGCGAGTTCTTTCAGCAATGCGTCGGGCGATGTGAACGTGCGGTCTGTGAAGCGTTCAAAGTCGAGCCCTCCCAAAAGGCGTTCGAGTTTGTCGCTACGCAATGAGGACAGGTAAAGTTTGCCGCTGGCCGTGCAATGGAACGGCACATGTGTCCCGACCGGCAATTGGATGCGCAGGGGCCACTTGGTCTCCACGCGGTCGAGATAGACCATGCCGTCACGCTCAGGCGCTGCGAGGTTGCAGGTTTCGCCAACGTCTTCAGCAAGCCCGCGCATGATCATCAGACGCTCAGTGCGTACGCGCTGTGAAGACATGGTGTTGGCCGCTATGGTTCGCAGCCGTTGGCCAGGACCGTAGGAACGCCCATCTACGTCGCGTTGGAGATAACCCTCACCTTCTGCGGTTGTGAGAAGGCGGTGGACTGTCGCTTTAGGCAAATTCAGGGCCTCGGAAAGGGCGGCCGGCGATACCGGCACGCCCTTCTTTGCAACCTCCTCGATCAACATAAGGAGCCGGAGGTTTGTCGGTATCTGTCCCTTTTCTTTGGTCAGATGGTCGTCCGGCATTTGGTCCTCTCTTAGCGGTTTGGCAGCAGTGCCAGCGCCAGTTCAGGGGTCAGGGCCACAAGGATCCAGACCGCAAGCAACGAAACAAGATACATTGTCGAGTATCTCAGAAGCCTGAAGTATGGCACGCCCGTCACACCTGATGCCACGTAGAGGTTGAGGCCATATGGCGGTGTGATGAAGCCAATCGACGCGCCCACAAGGAAGATCACTGAGAAGTGGACGGGATCAACACCAACGCTGGCCGCGATAGGCGCGAGGATAGGTGCCAGGATAATCGTTACTGGCAGGGATTCCAAAATCATGCCAGCAACAAAGACCATTGCCATCGCTGTAAACAGAACGGGATAGTATCCGCCCATGCCGGTCACGAAGCTGCCAATCACTTCCTGCGCACCAAGGAGGGACAGGATTTGCTGCATCACAACTGAGACCGCAATTAGCGGAGCCAGGATGCCCGAGATCTGGGCCGAACGCACAACGATCGAAGGGATTTCTGTGAGAGTGAAACCTTCGACAACAACCATAGAAGAGATCGACTTCTCCTCGATGGGCGTATCCGCATCCATACCCATGATCTTGTTGGCAGGATAGCTCAGCATCGCGACGATGATACAGAAACCAACGGTTACGCCAGCTGCCTCCGTCGGTGAGAATTTCCCGGTATAGATCCCCCAGAGCACAAGGCCGATAGCAAAGAAGCCGAGCCATGCGCCGATGCCGGTTTTGATCACGCGACTGATTGACAGCTTAATGATATAACCCCAGCCGTTGATTGTGCAGACGATGAAACAGGCAACCATCATCGCGAGAACCATCAACGCTCCAGGAATAATTCCTGCGATGAACAAGTCCGAAATCGGCAAGTTCATCAGGAAGCCGTAAACGATGAAGATAATCGACGGCGGAATAATGATACCAACTGTACCGCCCGCGGCGGCCGTGGCCGCCGAGAAGCGCTCGTCATAGCCGCCCTTTACCATTTCAGGGTGAAGCATGGAGCCGATAGTTGCCGTCGTCGCAGAGTTTGAGCCTGAGATTGCAGCGAAGAGTCCACAGGCGCCAATTGCGGCCATAGCAAGTCCGCCTCGGATCCAACCAAGGCATGCATAAGCAAAGTCTGATAATCGTTTAGCAATGCCCGACTTGTTGATAAGGTCTCCAGTCAGAATGAAGAGAGGCATCGCTAGAAGCGCGAACCCATCCTTGAAGACATTCAGCATTTCTGAGCCCGTGTTATCAAGCGTCAGGTCAAGGACGAAGCTACAACCCACAACCCAAAAGAAGATGATGAGCAAGACAGGCGTTCCCATCATGAACAGGAATGTCACGAACAAGGAGATGGCAGTGATCATAAATGGATCAGACATTATGTATCCCCCCCGATTACAGCTTGTTTGATCATTGGCTCGCCGTTTCGATAATTCTCAAAATCCTCGAAAGCGTTGCCGACCACGCGACCGGCAAGCATCACAAAGCAAATCGGCATCGTGATAATGAACCACCAGCGCATGACGTCGTCGGTGCCAAGCACGATGGCGAAGTTATCGTATGTATTGACTGTGACGCGTGCGGTTGTCGTGACAACGATAATCGCAAAGATCATCCACAGAACATTGTCGAGCGTCAGAAAAATCAGTTGATTCCGCCGGCTCATTTTGGTGCGGAACTCCGAGAAGCTCAGGTGCGTGCGTAACTTGACGTTAAAGGAACACCCGTACCACGCCATGATCATGAACAAGAGCGGTGGAATTGTCGTTGACCAGGGCACCTGTGATGAAAAAACGAAACGCTGGATCACTCCAACGAAAATAATGGCGGCCATAATGATGTAGGTATAAACCACAATCGTCTTCTCCAGATTGCGGTCAATCCAGGGAACTGCCTTATAGATATAGTGAACAAGCAACGCGCCGATCACGGTTAGCGGCCCAAACAAATACCAGGCTGCATCTGAGCGATATGCCTGAACAACTTTGAAATTAATGTCGCCACTCAACGTCGCTGTGACGATGGTGCTCATGTCTGACAAGATAGACATCCGACAGCCCTCCCTTTGATCCGTGTTTTGCCATTGCGGCGCATTATTGCGCTCTAGACAAATGAACCGGCCCCAAAAAAAAGGAGCCGGTTCTTTTAGCTTAGCCGTGGATCAAGCTTTCCACCAGCGGCGTGGTTCAACGTTTTCAGGCAGTGTGTCGGCAGGAATTGTGCGAACTTCGTCGTAGATTTCCTGATACGTGTCGAGGCCACCGGCCCAACCGTTGATGCGCTCACGCCACTGCTCCCAAAGCTGAGGCTGGAACTCTGGCGAGCACATCTCTTCGGCTTTGCGGATTTCTGCGTCGGACAGGAATGCGTTGCGCACGTTGTTTTGCGCAAAGATCGTGCCAGGCAGTTGTGGGTCGGAAAGACCAACAGTCTTCACGAGAGCTGCTTCGTTTGCAGCCTGAACATGCGTCTGCGCCCAATAGGACGATTCCATCACAGCGTCCTGCAAATCGCCACCGAGGCTGTCGAAAACAGACGCGGACATGGCGGTGTGCTCTGTGCCACAGAAGAAGTTCAGGTGAACCGACTGCGAAACAACAGGCGACATGTTGGCGTAAGCCACAGCAGATGCCCAAGTCTCAGCACCATCGATGAGGCCCTGCTTCAGACCGTCGAGGGTTTCTTCCCATGCAACCGGAACAGGGTTCAGGTTCAGGGCAGTCATAGCGATGCGGCCAAGCTGCGTACCCGTCACGCGGTTTTTTGTGCCGAAGAGTTGCTCAACAGACGTTACCGTAGGCTTATCTTGCCAGGCGAGACCCAACTGGATGCCGCGAAGTTCGGCGTGGCTGAAGAGGAACTTCAGGCCATGGCGACGCTCGTATGGTTCACGAAGCAGACGATCAGACGCTGGCGAATACAGGAAGTGGTACTGGTCAGCGCGGTTACGGAACATGTATGCATAGTCGAGAACGTTCAGATACGGAGCACCGCCTGCAGAGTTCTGTGTAGACGCCGAATAGATGTCCGTGATGCCCTGCTGTGTCTTCTCAACGCAGGAAACCTGACCACAAATCTGGTTGTTGCCGATGAAGTCGACGCGAATTTCGCCGTCTGTCCGTGATTCGAGATCACGCGCAAATTCCAGTGCGCCAGCACGCTCAATCAGAAGGTTTTGCGGGTTAAAACCAGCGGCACCAAATGTCAGAGTGTGTTTCGCTTCTTTGGCAAAGCGTTTCTCGTAGGTTGATTCCGCCGCTTTGGCGAGATTTGCGGTCGTCATTGCGCCACCGAAAGTACCGGCCGCGAGCAGGGTCGAGCTCATCCCGTAAGTCCCTGCAATCCTAAAGAAATCTCGGCGTGAGACCCCCTTAATGCGATCATAAACTCCCATAGTCTTCCTCCCGTTTTGAAAATTATTGAGACGTTTCTTATCAAAAAAGTGTAGAATGGTAATTCTGATCTGTATAGTGTTTTTTCAACAAAAATGAGGGGAATCGCCTGTGGAAGCGGATTATGTCGTCGTCGGGGCCGGATCAGCTGGCTGTGTGGTCGCAAATCGCCTGAGTGCAGATCCAAGCGTCAAGGTAGTGCTTCTTGAAGCGGGACCTGCAGACAGGAACCCATGGATCCACATCCCCGTGGGTTACTTTAAGACGATGCACAACCCAACGGTCGACTGGTGTTATCGTACTGAACC
>JABDPD010000115.1 GCA_013042895.1 Boseongicola sp.
GCACAATATCGAAGTGCGCTTTGCCGCCTCGGTAATGAAGGTTAACGGCTCGGACGTCGGCCTGAGAGTTAAAGCCATAGGTAACAACCCGGCGATCAGTGATGCGGCCGACGAGGGCCTGTACCTCGGGGTGGTCGGTACAGAGTACCGCCAGACCGTAGAACGGTATGTTTGACACGAAGTCATCGAAGCCTTTGCGCAGGGCTTCGATGGTACCCCAATGCTCCATGTGTTCGGGGTCAATGTTGGTGACGATAGCGATTGTCGCGGGCAGGCGATTGAAGGTGCCGTCGCTTTCGTCAGCTTCGACAACCATCCATTCCCCTTGACCGACGCGGGCGTTGGAGTCGTAGGCATGAATGATGCCGCCGTTGATGACCGTGGGGTCCATGCCGCCGCCGTCGAGAAGGGCCGCAACCATGGTTGTTGTCGTGGTTTTGCCGTGAGTGCCCGCCACGGCGATGTTGGAGCGAAGGCGCATCAATTCGGCCAGCATTTCGGCACGACGCACGACGGGAAGACCAAGGCGGCGGGCTTCGTCAAGCTCTGGATTGCCGCGCTTAATGGCGGACGAGATCACAATGACCTCTGCGCCTTCAAGGTTTTCAGCGCGCTGACCTTCGAAGATCTTTGCGCCGAGACGTTGCAGGCGATTGGTGATTTTCGTGGCTTTCAGGTCGGAGCCTTGGACGATGTATCCTGCTTCGATCAGAACTTCAGCGATGCCCGACATGCCAATACCGCCGATGCCGACGAAGTGGATCGGACCCATTTCAGTGGGCAGTTTGGTGGCGGCTGCTGCGTTCATCGGGTTTGCTCCGCAAGTTGTTCAACCAGCGCGGTAAGGCGCTCGGTTGCGTCTGGTTTACCAGCCGACAGGGCGTTTGCGGCCATCTTCTTGGCGCGATCCGGCTCTGTCAGGATGGCGTGGATGTGCTTGGTAAGAGCGGCAGGTTCAAGTGCGCTTTCAGGAATGAGCAAAGCGCCGCCTGCGTCGACGAGCCCTTTGGCGTTGGCGGTTTGGTGGTCTGCGGTCGCGGCGGCGAAGGGGATCAGGACGGCGGGACGACCGATGATCGAGAGGTCGGCGACGGAGGAAGCTCCGGCCCGGGAAACGACGAGGTGGGCGGCGCTAATGCGCTGTGGCACGTCATTGAAAAAGGTTTGCACGTCGGCCTCGATGGCAGCGACCATGTAAGCGTCCGTGACGCGGGCGAGGTCTTCGGGTCGAGCCTGATGGCTTATGTGCAAGCGGGGTCTTAGGTCGTCGGGGAGGCGGGCGATGGCGTCAGGGACGATGTCGGAGAGTATGCGCGCGCCCTGGCTGCCGCCCATGATGAGGATGTTCAGGGGGCCGCTTGATGCGTCTGGATAGGGAGCGTTGTGTTGGTCGAGGATCGCGGCACGAACTGGGTTTCCGGTGTGGATCCCGGTGACGCTAGCGGGTAGATCGGTCGGCCATGTGCCGCATGCGACAGTGTTGACTCGGCGCGCGAAGATTTTGTTCACGCGGCCCAAGACACCGTTCTGTTCATGGATCATGCGGGGGATGCGAAGGGCCCATGCAGCGGTAATCGCTGGGATTGAAGGATAGCCTCCGAAGCCGGCGACGACGGTTGGACGGTCGGCTATGAAGCGCAGTGTTGCGGCAGCGATACCGGCGAGAATGGTTAAAGGGACGAGGGCTTTGGCGAAGACGCCGCCGCGTGCAAAGGTTGCGCTGTTAACCTCGGTTACCGTGACGGCATCGGGAAACCCGCTTGTATAGCGAGCGCCTCTGGCGTCTGTGGAAAGCGTAACCCGCCAGCCCTTATTGAGCATCTCCTCTGCCAAGGCCTGAGCCGGGAACATGTGCCCGCCGGTGCCGCCTGCGGCGATGACAAGATGCGGAGGCTTGCTCACCGGCCTCTCCGGATCAGGTGATCTGCGATCTCGCCTTGAGGACGCGTGCGGGTGAGCGCGAGGAGCATGCCGATGAGGATGCCGCCTGCGATCAGAGAGGAGCCGCCATAGCTGACGAAAGGGAGAGTCATGCCTTTGGCCGGAAGAAGGCGCACGGCAACGGACATGTTGATCATCGCCTGAACCGCAAAGGTGCAAGCAAGCCCGGTACCAGCGAGACGGATGAAGGGGTCGCGTTCGCGCATCAAGCGGAACAGTGAGCGGAGCGCGATTGTGGCGTAGAGAAAGATGATTACGAGGACGAGGATAAGCCCGTATTCCTCAGCGGCGACCGCGATGATGAAGTCGGTGTGAGCGTCGGGCAGGGACCATTTGACGGTACCTTCACCAACGCCAACACCAAAGAAACCACCTTCTCGAATGGCGTTCGCGGCATAGCCAAGTTGTGTGGTGGGATCGACCTCAGCAGAGAGGAATCCGTCGATGCGACGCGCGAAGTGCTCGGAGTTTTGGTAGGCGAAGGCCCCGACGATAACCGTAAGGCCTGCAATTCCGGCGAGGATCACAAATGGTGCGCCGCCGACGAAATACATGACGCCCCATGCGAAAAGGATGAGACAGGCTTGGCCAAAGTCTGGTTGGAGGGCAAGGAGAAGCGCGATGAACAGGGCAAGGGCAAAGGAATAACTTTTGCCGGGGGGGCCTGCGACCTCATTAGAGGCGGCGATCATCCAGCCAGCGACGACAATGAAGCCAGGTTTCAGGAACTCGGACGGTTGGATGGAGCCGAATCCGAGAGAAAACCAGCGGACGGCGCCTTTCCCGTAGTCTGTGCCGAATATGGGTAGAAGCATGAGCGCGACGAGGCTGCATGCGAAGCCGATGACAGCCAGCCGGCGCACTGTTTGGGGAGACATTAGAGTAAAGGCGAACATGGTTAACATCGCGAGCGTGCCAAAGAAGGCTTGTCGCTGAACGTAGTGGAAGTCACTGAAACCATTGCGTTGCGCGAGGGGCGGCGAGGCAGCGAGGCCAAGCAACAGCCCGATTCCAAGTAATAAAAGCACAGCGCTGAGCGACCATTTGTCGATCGTGCGCCACCACCGCGGAAGAATCGGCTCACCGTCCCTTGTAGGGACTGAGCCATATACCATTTCTGTCATGCGTCCTGCTCGAACTGCCAATGTGCGCCCGGTTGTCCGGATCTGCTTGTCAGTGTAACGAATCGGCAGGCAAAGGGCTAGGAAAACATCCGCTTTTCGGATGGTCTGGGCGGTGGAATTGGATAAGTCAGTCAACACTTTGATTTTAGGCGCGGGCGCGGCTGGCTTGATGTGTGCCGCACATGCCGGACCGGGTGTTTTGGTGGTCGATCATGCCAAGTCGCCCGGGGAGAAAATCCGGATTTCCGGCGGCGGGCGGTGCAACTTTACAAACCTTGGGTGTGAGCCAGGGGCGTTCCTGTCGAACAATGTGCACTTCGCGAAGTCGGCGCTGTCTCGATACACGCAGTGGGATTTCATCGAGCTTGTCGATTCATATGGGGTCGCATGGCATGAGAAGACTTTGGGGCAGTTGTTTTGCGATGGGTCGTCGAAAGAGATCATTGCAATGCTGGTTTCTGAACTTGAGAAGGCGAGCGCAACACTCTGGTGTAAAACGGAAATTGGCGATGTGGCGTGGCGGGAAGGGTTCTTCCATGTGGATCTGGTGCGCGACGGAGAGCCTGTTCGGGTCAAGGCGAAATCGCTGGTATTGGCGACTGGGGGCAAGTCCATTCCGAAGATGGGGGCGACGGGGCTTGCCTATCGGTTGGCTGAGCAGTTTGGGTTGAGCGTGACCGACACGCGGCCAGCCTTGGTGCCGTTTACGCATGATGATGCTGGGTTGAAGGCTCTGGCCGGTGTGGCCGTTCAGGGGCGTGCGGAGGCGGGCGGGACGAGCTTTGATGAGGCGATTTTATTTACGCACCGGGGGCTGTCCGGGCCGGCGATTTTGCAGGCGTCCTCCTACTGGCGCGAAGGTGAAGAAGTGGCGTTAAATCTTTGTCCGGAAACGAATTTGAAGGAGCGTATGGTTGAGGCAAAGCATATTGCCGGGCGGCGCGGAATGGCGTCGGTATTGGCAGAGTATATGCCTCAGCGGTTGGCGCAGGAGATGGTCGAGAGACTGGAGTTGACCGGAAATCTGGCGGATCAGTCGGATGCGCGTTTGGGCGAGATTGCCGAGAATTTGCAGGCATGGCCGTTCAAGCCAACAGCGACAGAAGGGTATCGCACGGCGGAAGTGACGTTGGGCGGGATTGATACGGACGGGCTTTCGTCGAAAACAATGGAGGCGAAATCGGTGCCCGGGTTGTTTGCGATTGGCGAAGCGGTGGATGTGACGGGATGGCTTGGCGGATATAATTTCCAGTGGGCCTGGTCGTCTGGATGGGCAGCGGGGCAGGCGATCGCGGGGCGCGCTAGCCATTAATACGATGTGATTGCAGTGATTGTTGCATCTGGTTCGGCGGGAAATTGCTGAGGAAAGCGCCGCTTTGGCGACAATGAGGG
>JABDPD010000117.1 GCA_013042895.1 Boseongicola sp.
GTTCCAGACGGCCCCGACACTTGCGGCCATGAGTATCGCAGCAAGAATTGCAGACACACTACGTGCTCTCATGACCAGCCCTCCTTCAGGTCGAAATTGGACCGGGTTCTTTGAGTTGCGCCATCAGGTCATTGTCCCATTGGCCTTCCACCACGAAGTGACCTGTCGCTCCAAGCAGCACGGCTTCAATCAGGTTATGGGTCACATAGGCGTAAACCCCGGGCTGTTTGAATGTGTACATCGCCGCCCCAGCTGCACCGCCGCGAATGAACCAGGTCTCAAATCCAGTCATCGGAGCGTCGGAGAAAGTGCCACCTTCCCAAAGAAAATCAGCGTGGCCACCGATGAGGTGCGGACGAGAATCCCGGTTGGCTTGCGTGTGAACCATCAAAACGGTTTCACCAACCTTCGCCTTAAGCGCGCCTTCACCCGTTAGAGCCCCCACGGCGCCATTGAAAACGACGTGTGTCGGGACAAGTCCACGCATCGCGGCGAGACTATCAGAGTAATCCCCCCCTGCGAATTCATAGGTCTTGTAGTTGCCATCTTCATCCATTGGCAGATAGTAATCCTGCTCGCCGATGTAGACGACTTTGTCGTAGCTCAGCGGGTTCCCTTCGCCGTCCTTAAGTCCGTCGCGGGGCAGCACCATCACAGCACCGTTCATACCGTGGCAAATGTGATAAGGGATCATCTCGCCACCGGGTGCACAGTGATAGACAAATGTGCCTGGCTTCGTGGCTTTCCACCGCAATACGACCTCTTCGCCAGGATAGACGTGGGTCAAACCACCGCCTCCAAGCGCACCCGTTGAGGCGTGAAAGTCCACGTTGTGCTCCATGACGCTTGTCGGTGGATTCACCAGAGTGACTTCAACGTAGTCGCCCTCGTGGCAGACGATCATCGGGCCGGGCACCGAACCACCATAGGTCAGTGCCCAAACCTCTGCGCCAGTATCCTCATCGACGACCATGAGCTTTTCTTCGATCTCAAGGCGTACTTCCACAACGCGTGGACCTGTGCTGGCAACCTGCTCATGAGCCGGCGCGAACGGAGGCGCGACAAGCTCTTGCGTGACGCGGGGCAAGTGACTGAGATCAACTTCGGGTGCGTCGACGGTCACGCTGTCCGCAACTGGCAAGAGCGCCTTGCTGCGGCCCAGAGTTTTGTGGGCATGGCGATACTTGGCCTGTGTCCGGGTCGCAGTTGCTCCGACGACAGATGCAGAGCCGGCCAGACCAGCATACTTCAGGACGTCCCGGCGGCTCGGAAGTGGCAGAGGTGATTTAAACTTGTTAGTCATTGTCTTACCTTTCTTGGTCAATGTCGGCGCTACTCTGCGCTTGCGATGGCTGCTTCCAGACGGTCTTTCGCCCTGCGGGGAATTCGCCCTTCCAGGAAGTCTTCAGGAACGTCCGCGTCACCAACCTCAACAGCCATCACCATTCCCATGGCGAAATGCGGTTTGCATTGGATCGCGTACCAACCTTCAACATCGAAGGTCACTTCGATTTCTTCATTGATCTTGCCTTTGAAGTCCTCAGATCCTTCTGGAGAACGGCCCTTGATCGACTCCGCGTTGTGACCGCGATCTGCTGCGACAAACTTCAGCGTGTCACCCGGCGCGAGCTTCACATATGCGGGCTCAAACACCATCGGGGATCCATCTGAACCCTTGTTCAGCATCTGAATTTCAAAGGTTTCAGCCATCGCTGAGCTCGCCATCATGACGGCGAGACCTGTGGCCACTACTAACTTGGGGAACATCTTGTTCAGTCCTTCTGTGATTGTGTCCCCAGAATATCGAACTTGAAATCCTTGAACGTTGCGCTTGCACAACGTTCAACGCGATTTCTGATTGTAGGTCTGGAGCATGGCTCCGCAGGAAATAGACATGCGCAAATCAAGAATGAATTTAGATGAGCGGCACGTGGCAACGATCATGCGACAGTGGCCAGAAACGATCCCCATTTTCCTGGAGTTCAAGATGCTCTGCGTCGGCTGCCCGTTCGCCAGTTTTCACACTCTGGCAAACGCATGCGACCTTCATCCTGTCCAGAGTTCTAACGTTCTAGAGCGTCTGGAAGAAACGATTAAGGATGTTGCGCCGACGCGCGCTCCATCAGAAGATGCGGTTGACTGACAACGATCTTCTTACGCCCACTGATCACGATACCTTCGCTCTCCCAAGCGCTTAAGAGCCGGCTGACCGTGTGTAACGTAGTCCCGGTCATCTCGGAGACATCGCGACGCGTGATCGGAAAATCGATTTCGATGCCTTGGTCGGTTACTCTTCCTGCTTGGTTGACCAGTCGCAAAAGTGCGTTGGCTATCCGTTGCTCAACATGAAGCGTTGCCATTTCCACGATGCGGTCATTCATTTCGCCGACACGAAGCCCGACTGTGCGGTAAGTTTCCGTGAGAAAACCGGGATAGTCCCGCCCGAAAGTCTCCCAAAGCCTGGTTGGCCAACTCAAAGCAAGGCAGTCTCTCGCTGCTTCTGCTGAGGCCGGATAGGTACTGCGGGAAAGAGCCTTTGCAATTCCGAAGAGTTGTCCCGCCGCTATGTGCAATGCAACGATCTGTTCCCCGTGCTCTGTGATCCGAACGACTCGGACATAGCCGTCTAACAGTAGAAAAAATCTATCTGCGTCGTCCCCTTCAAAAAAGAATGACCCACCAGAAGTGACTTCCACGCGTGAAGAATGTTCGAGTATCTCACAGATGTCCTCAACCAATAAAGAGCTGAATGGCGGGAGGTCAGATAACCAGCCGGGATCAAACCCGTGCTTGTGCATTGTGTTCTGGAATCCGTGCATTGCGGCGAGTGTGTCTCAAATCTTGACGGATTGCCAGCGTGACCGGATCCCAGACTATTGATTACTCGAGGGTCTCAGTAGCGGGTATTTGCTACTCAATGGCAGGAACATCATTTCGTGCTGTTGCCCACCGGAAATAATTCGTCCGTTCTTTGTGCTTGGCCCAACAAAAAAGCCCGCCGGTGTCCGACGGGCCTTTTCGTCTGAAATTACAGACGTTTAGCTTTTAGCTTCGCCCGAAGCTGCAGCTGGCTTGGGCGCTGCAGCCATGCCACCCTTGGCGCCGCTCAGTGGGTCTTCCTGGCGCTGGACGGAACCCTCGAAGTGAGCGCCGCTTTCAATAGCGATCGTCTTGTGGATGATGTCACCTTCGACGCGGGCGGTCGATGTGAGGCGGACTTTCAGCCCGCGGACTTTGCCGACTACGCGGCCGTTCACGACGACGTCGTCTGCAATGCACTCGCCATTTACAGTTGCGCCTTCGCCAACTGTCAAAAGGTGCGCACGGATGTCGCCTTCTACTTTGCCTTCGATCTGAATGTCGCCGGTCGTCTTGATGTCACCAGTGATGTTCAGGTCAGCCGAAAGGACCGATGCAGGTGGCTTCGCCTTGGGGGTGGAGGAGGAGAAGTCGGTGCCGGTTTTTGGTTGATTCATATCGGGGGCCTTTTTTGTCTCAGGGGTTGCCGGGGCGTCCGATTTGGGGCCCGGCTCGTTAATTTTGCTTTTAGAAAACATCTCTTGCTGCCTTGATGTATTTCAACGGGTTTATGGGTTTGCCGCCGACGCGCACCTCATAGTGAAGGTGTGTGCCCGTCGACCGTCCGGTATTTCCCATATCACCGATGCGCTCGCCACGCGAGACCCTTTCACCAACTTGGACCCGGATTCTCGACAAATGGGCGTAGCGGGTTTCAAAGCCGAAGTCGTGGCGGATTTTGATTAAGTTTCCGTAACCGCCCTGGCGACCTGCGTGTGTAACCACTCCGCTTGCCGTTGCGTGGATGGCTGTGCCGCGTGGGCCGGCCCAGTCGTGGCCTTCGTGCATACGGCCCCAGCGTGGACCGAAGCCACTCGTGGAACGGTACGTTCCGCGCACGGGAAAGCCAAAGGGCAGTTTCTCAGCGGCAATGCGGAAGAGGTTCAGCTCATCCAGTTTGCCGAGCACGTCGTTGGCGCGTTCCGTAGTGGGGTCGATTTCTGTGTCGCCGGAGGTGGTGAAGCGGATAGGTGTCAGCGGGCCGCCCTGACCCGAATAGCTGCGGCGGACCTGCTCAAGGATACTGTCAGTTGGCAGACCGACGGCGGAGAACATCTCCTCGATGGGCGTGAGCGATGTCTCAACGGCCTCTTCAATCTGACTGAAGATGCGCTCGTTGCGTTCTTCGCCAAGGCGCGCGTCCAGGGCGACGCGGTCCAGCGCGCTTTCAGCTTCGGCAACGTACATTTGCATTTCGTCACGCTCGACGGCGATGTCGCCGAGGGCTGCGGACAGGAAATCGAGCGTGGTTTCGAGGTCGCTCATGCGAGTGACTTCGGGGCTGGCGGCTTCGGTTTCTGCGATGCGCGCGATCAGGGTTTCGTTCTGGGCGCGCTCGGCGTCGCGTTCCTGCATTGTGGTGCGGAGGGTCGCCTGAATAACGTCGATGCCTTTTGCGAGTTCCTTGGCGCGGTCCTCTGAGGCCAGAAGGCGCGACTGCATGGCCGAAACTTCGGCCAGGGCAACAGCGAAGCGCGACTGCGCGTCGGCAGATTCTGCCGCGCGGGCGTCGCGTTCGGCGGCGAGTGTGTTCAGTCGGCCTTCGTAGGTTGCCTGTTCGCGCAAGGCTTGTTCGCGCAGATCGCCGGCGCCGAGACTTTGCATTAGAAGAATTGCTGAAGAAATGATTGTCCAGCCAACCAGAAGAGCTGAGCCGGTCAGGCCGACGAACTGGGTGACAGGGGAGAGACGGATGAAGCGGGTTTCGGTATCCGAGCGCAAAAAGAGACGCTGCTCGGGGAATGCGCGCTCGAGCGAGTGACGCATTTTGTGTGCGAAACCATTGATCACTAAGTCTGTCCCGTTGCCGTTGCCGCAGTCTGCTCGCAGCTTCCCCAAAAGCCGCGTGAGTGGGACGGTGTTAACGG